>CAMRAP010000167.1 GCA_947039985.1 uncultured Odoribacter sp. | reverse complement strand
CAACTATCAGTCTCGTCATTTGCCAAGGCTTCCACGTTCTCCAACAAAAAAAAGTCTGCATTTGTAATACTTACTTGCTCATACGCTTGATAGCCTCCTAAAACAGCAACACCAAATACCATTGCCATTAATACATTTTTAACTTTCATAATTTTTTTCATAATCGAAAATAATTTAATTTTGAATAATTTTGTTTGAGGGCCTCCAATCCGTATCTCAGAACCTAGTTCTGGACAAGAAACGGATAGAGGTTCTCTTTTTATACTTGCTTATATCCGTTCCAAAAAATCTTAAATCACCATTTTATTTTCCTCCTTTCTGCCTTACGCATTTAAATTAACTCTGTATCTTAAAAATCCAATTCCATCTTGGATTATATTTTGACTTTTACACCTACACAAATATATACTCACACATTTACATATAATAACTGAAACAAAAATACTATAAGATATTTTTACAACCTAATTACAGGCATGGCAAAAAGTATGGCATTTTTTAATATGACCACCAAACTTGTTTTCCATCTTGTCAATATTCTCTCTCATAAGATAACTATTTGTTGCACCTCTCTATATCGGCAAGTTCAGGCGCACGAGTTTTGCTTCTGGAGTTTTTGCAATACCGTAGAGTTTCTTTTCTTGTTCATCAAAAGCGATTTGAGTTAGGGCTACATCTATTGGATAGGTGGCACGCACTGTTCCATCCCAAGCTATTTCAATTAGGGTGTGGCAATCTTGAAAATTATTTCTCTCTGTGTGGTGTGTTTTTCCAGAATATAGTGCATAGATACGGTCGTCCGTTACACATACATCTGTAAAGCCAAAACGATTATCTTTGGTGTATGTCACCTGAGGAAAATTCTTGCGCTCACGGATATTTACACGTGGGTGGTGGTACACCAAACGATTAACAAGATTGATCTCTCTGCCATTTATCTGGCAAATATCTATTACACCGCTATACATATCGGCACATACAAAAGCACCACCATCTGGACGAGCTCTTAGTACATTGCTAGCAAAAAGCACTGCTTTGGTACGCTCTTCAATCTCAGGGTAAACAGGGTGCGTAGGGTATGCAACTCCATAGTCCATATCTCCGCTAGCAGGTGAAAAAAGCTGATAGCGACCTTGGGTGTAAAGACCAGTTGACAACACTTTATCACCCACTTGCACAGCCCACAAAGGATTTTGATCGCTCGGCAATTGAACAGAACTTTCACCTCCCGAACGTGTTTGTGGCGAAGCAACACCTTTTATCGTGCCTGTCTGAAAATCGAAAGCTGTCCATCCACCCTGTCCATCAGGAGCTAGACAATTTAATACAGAGACTCTTCCGCCACGAGTGGCTACTTTTGGAAATAGACCTTCCTTTTGCTTGTCAGCTAGATGAATACTTACAATATTGTCGGTATTCATCATGTCGCTAATAAGTACTACATCTCCAGACTTCAATAGTCCTAGGGGGTGACGAACGCCATAGGACGACAAAGTCGCTACGGTTTCAGTTCTTATAAGTTGCCCATCTGCCAATGGCACTACATCTTCGGGCATTTCACTATCCTGCAATGAGCACGCCCCTGCAAGGAATAAATTGGCTAATAATACTAAGGTTTTTTTCATCTGTAAACTTATAAAGTCTTTATGCTTATTATAATAATTCAAAACTGATCTTCACATGTCAAGTGGTGGTGGTTATGACTCCAAAGATACTCCCCAATGCGTCATTCCATTTCCAAAACAAATTCCACCTGCATTTGTACAAGGTCCAGGAATCCACTCCCCCTTCGTCAAAGCCTCTATATTTTGACCTACTAAAGTGGCATTTGCTGGTTTAGATGCCATATACCCTAAAAACAGTGTACAAATAAACACACCCAATAAGTTTTTTGTGCTTTTCACAACTTTTCTATTCATATTCATAATATTTTATTAATTTAGCGTCACAAATATAGGTTCATTGGCTAAAAGAAACTAATCATAGGCATGGCAAAAAGTATGGCATTTTTTAATATCCTTCTAAAAAAGCAAATTAAAGATCGTGGTAAATGGATTATCACTATAGGCTTGTTTTTGGTCTGTACCTTAAATGTATATGTGCTAAACGAAATATTTGAGAATACTAAAAACGAATACAGGACAACAACTTATTCTAATCTAATGACAACGATTACGCTATTAGGTACAACAAAACCAGCTATAAATTCATATTTTTCCTATGATCCTAATAAAAATATTGTACATATAAGAAAATCTATATCTGAAGATACAATCTTTTACCTAAAAGAAAAGATAGATGATGAGCTATTTGCTTGTAAAGGCAGTTACGATATTCGTGACACCAATGTTTGGAGTTTAGACTATTTAGGAGAGCTTTGGCAAGATACATCTAAAGGAAACAAATTTATTGCGCCCTACTCATTTACCCTTATCGATAAAAATAAAGAAACCTTAGAACAACACGAATATAATATAGATCAGTTGGCTATTTGGAGATTTAGATTTCAGATTCCTTTAGGGTTTATAGAGCAACACCAACTTCATGTAGAATTTATTTACCCCTTTCAGCAGTTCTGGTCAGAGGTTTGGGATAAAATTATTACTATAGTTGCATTGTTTTTAATGATAGTTATTGCGATGGTATCTCAATTTTTCCAATTGCAAGATGAAAAAAGATTAAGAGAGATCAGGAAAAAATTCACTAACGCAATGGTACACAATCTGCGTACACCAATAACATACTTTAGACTACAACTAGCAAATATCAGTATGCAAAACGTGCTACCTACAAAACAACAAACAGCATTGACTAAATGTGAAGATAAAGCAGATCAACTATTAGAAGATGTTAATAGTATACTTTCTGTTGCTGTTAGTGCCTACGGTTTAGTAGCTACCATAAAACCATGTGATTTATCTGAGATTACCAATGAGTTAAAGGAAAAATATCAAATACACCATATTGAAAAAGAGATTTATATTTCCACTGATAATCAAATCAATGATCCAGTAAATATGGATTCACTGCTCATTAAATCAGCATTGGAAAATATCATCGGTAATGCTATTAAATATTCAGGAGCAGATACACGTATCCATATAAAGTCTTATTCGGAAAATAAAAAAATAGTGATATCCATCACCGATAATGGATTTGGAATACCCAAAGATGAACAAGCTTATATATTTGACGAAAATTATAGAGGTGAGAAGCATAAAACCAAAGGGAAAGGATATGGACTAGGGCTTTTTTATGTAAAAGCAACGATACTCGCACACAAAGGAGATATTAATGTGGATAGCGACGGTGAAAATGGAACCACATTTATGATAAAAATCCCACAATAAAACAGCAATATGGAGAAAGAGATGAAAAATCGTACAAAGGTTCTGTATGTTGAAGATGATGTAGACTATGCAGAATTGATACAAGAGGTGCTTACTAGAGAAGGATTTCAAGTAGAAATAGCCCACACTAAAGCAGAAGCAATTCGGCTTTTTCGCTCTTATCGCCCTAATATAGCATTGGTTGATTTGGATTTGAATTTACAAAAAGACAAAGAGGGATTAGAAGTTATTCAAGATTTTAGACGCATATCTAAATGGTTTCCAATTATAGTGTACAGTAATGATGCCGAACCTGAAACAGTGATTAAAACTTCTGAACTTGGCGCACTACAACATTTTGAAAAAAGCAGAACTATCCAAGAGCTAGTTGCTATTATAAATAACACAATACGCCATACTTACCGTTTTGAAGAAGACTCACTTATTGAACACCCACTATCAGACAGTACAACTTTTAATCTCCAAACAAATACGCTTACCATAAATAAGCAACAGTATAAGCTAAAAAAGATGGATGGCAAGCTATTGCAACAACTTTTCGTACACATCAATGAATACGTTTCACCTCAAGAGTTAAGTGTCGCCATTTGGGATTCAGAAAAAAGTCTAGACGATCTACGCAAATATGTCAGTAAGCTTCGAGCAATCATTGAACCCAATGATCCTAGTATCAAAATAGTGAATAAAGCGATCGGATTTTATAAATTGGAATGTCAACAGATCAACAATGTCACTATTCTGCAATAAGCACACCCCTGCAAGAAATAAGTTGGCTAATAATACTAAGTTTTTTTTCATCTGTAAACTTATAAAGTCTTTATGCTTATTATAAAATTCAAAACGTAATCCCCCCACGTAAGGTGGTGGTTATTCCAAAGATACTCCCCAATGCTCTAATCCATTGCTAAAACAATATCC
>CAMRAP010000166.1 GCA_947039985.1 uncultured Odoribacter sp. | reverse complement strand
TTTTCAACTGTCAAAGGTAAATTTTGCAAATAAAAATCCTTACTCTTAGCATCTGTTTCTTTCTTATCTGTCCCATCTTCCTCCGACAAATCTTCAGGAGCATCAGAAAAACTGACCATTGCTTTATTTTGTCGTCTCCAATTATCTTCTAGCTTTCGCCGTCCCCACTTCCGTTTAAACTCATTCTGACCTAATGCAATAGTCATCGGATTATAAAAATACCATTCTCCTCCTCCACTATTATTAGAGCTTGTTGTTCTATTATTTTGCTCTAAAAAATTTCGCTCTTTCAAAGCTTGTTGATCTTTTTCTTTTTGAACTTGCTCTTGTTTTTTTACCTCTACAATTTTATTTTCAATAATCTTATCCAACTCATTTTTAGGTAAAGTGACTAACTTCAATAAACTATCCTGCAATTGAATCGTATGCAAACAAGTCGTTAATTCAGTCAAATCTTCTAATAGCGACTTTAAACTATCATAATCTTCATAGCGAGAATCCATCACATACATACAAGAATCATAGCAACATTGTGCCTGTAGATAGTCGCGTTCTTTGAAATAATAATTTCCTAATTTACGAAAAGAAAGGGCTTGCTGATTTTCATTACTCACAGATAAACGTACAGATTTCCAAAAACAATCAATCGCCTTCTCCTCATTTCCTCTTTGCTCCTCTAAATTTCCTAGTGCATAATAAATTCGATCTTGATACTCTTTGTTTCGAGGATCACGCAGCATCTTTTTCAACTTCTTCTCTAAACTGACATCGTTTCCTTGGGCAGCTAATGCCATATTAATTTTAGCATTAAACACCATCTCATAATTAAAATTGAAACGCACTGCTTTTTTTAAAGCTAACATTGCATTTCCACCTTGATCCTCTTTCAGATAGAGTTGAGAAAGCATAAAATGATAGCGTGGTTTACGATTTAAGCTACGAGTATGGTTTATCAACTTCTCAGTTTCCAAAATTGCCTCTGCATACATCCCTTGACGTATATAAAAATCAGTACGAGCAGCACTAACTAACTCCAATTGATTCCGTTTTAAATCTGCTCCTTCCAAGAGATTCATACATTTAGCCGCCTCGTCATATCGCTTCATTTCTGTCAAACTCCTAAACAACCATATTGTGTTTTCTGTCAACACCTCTTCTTTATCAGCATATTGACGTTGTATAAAACGGAACGTATTATTTGCCATAGCATATTTCTTCTGATAGAAATAGCCTTTTCCCAATAACAGATAACACTTATCAAGTTGATTATTAAACTCCTTCTTCTTCCGAAAAGTCTGATAACTCTTGGAATCTTTATTCTTCCGTCGTCGAGGTTTAGCAGTAATAGAGTGTTTATCTATCGCTTTTGCAGCTTTCTCGACAGCATGGCCCATATCCGAACCACACAAAGCTCTCGTTTGCTCGTCATTAGAAACAAAAACAGGCAAAAGATTCGTATAATCTTCTTTGTGATTCTGTGCCATGTTTTTTTCACCAAACTTAAATGCTTGATTACCGTTAAAATAAACATTATAACGAGTGGTTAGCTGATGATAATTGCGTGAAAAAAAAGTATTTTTTTTCGTAGAACAACTACACACTAGCAACATTAAAAAAATGGATATATAAGCAAATAATCTCATTTAACACACACCTCTATTTCATAAGAAATGTACCACTCAAATAAGTGATACATTTCATTTTTACAACAACTATTTTTTTGTGATTCGAACTCTCTTAGTCTCCAAATTCACTTTTCCAACCACTTCAACCACCTCTTTAGCCAATTGAGCAAAAGCAATACCCGTAATACTATCCGTATTTAAGGCTACTGGTTTACCTGTATCTCCTCCATCACAGATACTCTGTACAACTGGAATCTGTCCCAATAAAGGTAATCCCTTCTCTTCTGCTAGTTTTTTAGCCCCCTCTTTTCCAAAGATATAATATCTATTTTCAGGTAATTCAGCAGGTGTAAACCAAGCCATGTTTTCAACTAATCCCAATACAGGTACATTAATCCCTGGAGATTCAAACATATTAATTCCCTTTATTGCATCAGCTAAAGCTACTTGTTGAGGAGTACTAACCACAATAGCACCCGTCAAAGCAACAGTCTGTACCAAAGTCAAATGGATATCACTCGTTCCTGGTGGTAAGTCAATCAACATATAATCCAACTCATCCCAAAATCCCTGCTCCACCAATTGCTTCAATGCTCCTGAAGCCATAGGTCCACGCCATACAGTCGCAGTATCTGGCTCAACAAAAAAACCAATAGAAAGAAGTTTTACTCCATATTTTTCTACTGGTACAATCATATCTTGACTACCTATTTTTTCCATATAAGGACGAGCATCCTCACAAGCAAACATTTTTGGCATAGATGGACCAAATATATCTGCATCCACCAATCCAACTTTATACCCTTGATTTGCTAAAGCAACAGCTAAGTTTGCAGCAACAGTTGATTTACCTACACCTCCCTTACCTGAAGAGATAGCTAGTATATTTTTCACCTTCTCCAAAGACAAAGGTCTCTCTAAATCATGCATAAAGATGGTTTCGATCTCTATCTCTTTGTAATCAATCAATAAAGCTTCACATTTCTTTTTTATCGTACTTACAAAAGGATCATCAGAATTCTGAAAAACCAATCTAAATAGAACTTTATCACCCTCGATCTTGATATTTTGTAGCATATCAAGTTCTACGATATTCTTAATCGTTCCTGGATATTTTACCTCTTTCAAAACATCCCTAATTTCCTTTATCCTCTCTTGCAACATAATCTTTTATTTTTTCCTTAAACAAACAACGAAGTTAGTGAAAATGTACAACAACCCAAGCATTTAATATACGAAATTATCACTAATGACACCTATTTTCTATACTCTTGTACTATAGCTCATTAGTCTTACTCTCAATTCAGCATAATTGGGACACACTTTTCCAACCAATTGCCAAAAATCAGCTGAATGATTTTTCTCTACAGTATGACATAATTCATGCAGAATCACATAATCAATAACCTCATCCGGCATCTGCATCAATTTAATATTCAAACTGATATTGTTTTCATGCGAGCAACTCCCCCAATTGGATACATTATTGCGAAAACTCAATCGACAATATTTGAATCCAAACTGATCAGCATAGTATTTCACCTTTTGAGGAAAGTATCGTTCACTTTCCATTCTATATATTTCCAACAAGAACTGCTGGAATATTTTTTCTATTCTACTTAGATCATAAGCTTTAGGGATAGCCAAAGTAACTGTCTCATCATCTAATTGATAAAAAGGTTTTAACTTTTCTGTCTCTACTATTTTAAGCAGGTGGTACTTTGTCTTTAACTCTGTACCTATTCGCACTTCCGTTCCCTTATCCTGCTTATAGGCTTCCATCTTTTTCTGCCCATCCAGTATCCAATTGCGTTTTTCTTCTAAAAACTTCAGCATTAGACTACCACTAACTCCAAAAGGAACATTCACCCACACGCCACGACCAGGAGCCATTCGAATACTTAAAAATTTAATATTCAAACCACGCTTAATCTTAATTTTTCCAATACCCGATAATTCAATAAATTCCATTATTAATTACACCTAACTGGTTTATAATTAATAAAGCTTGTGCAAAATGCACAAGCTTTATTATATTTGACTTAGCTATAAATTATAACTAATCTTTCTGTACAAGATCGCTTAATTTAGAAAAAGCTTCATCAACTGAAAGCATTAAATCTTTGCAAATTGTTCTATAATATGCTTTTCTCTCGATTTTAGCTACATTTTTTCCAGCGTTTATACGCATACGAAAAACATTTCTTCCATCAATAACAGTTTGTACGATTTCGCTAATCTCATCTGAATCACTACCGTAAGCTAAACAACTTAGACCATCACCAACAACAGCGAAAGTTAAGTAATCAACGTCTTTCTTTAATTTTCTAACACTTGCCATATCTCTAAAATTTAAATTTTCTCAAAGGTAAATATTTTCAAAAGAATTATCACCCTTTGCAGCACATTTTTTTCAGCTTATTATTTAATCCACCCAACTAGAGTTGGAATAAATGGGTAATAATCCCATTGAAAGATATCTAAATTTGTTCGTAATGATTAGATCATTATAAATTTATATACTTGTTTGCAAAACAAAAAAAATGTCTACATTTACATTCAAAACAAAAAAAACTAAGATGATAATTATTTGTAACTATTCAGCCCCTCTTACTTCCTATATATAGAACTCCCTCTCTACCCT
>CAMRAP010000165.1 GCA_947039985.1 uncultured Odoribacter sp. | reverse complement strand
AATCACATCACAGTCATAGAAGGTAATATTTAGCCCGCTGTCAAGCAAGGCTTTATCCCTTTGTTGCTCATTAAACTCTGGTTCGGAATTGGCAAAAACATGTTCAATTTGATGATCATGGTCATAAATAAATACACCATCGCTGGATTTTCCAATCCAAATTTGATCTTTAGAATCTATAAATAACGAAGTTGCTTTGGTTACGTTACTGAGCGTTGTAATCTCATCCAATTTGATATTAAAATTAAAAACACCCGTTGTTGTAGCTACCAATAAATTATTAGAATCAATCGGTAAAACACTTGTAATAATGCATTGTTGTGGAAATTCAACAACTGGCTCATGCTTACATTGAATGGGATCAAATAGACTCAGTATGTTTTCATTTCCAAACAGAAGTTTATTATTAAATAGCTCAATTACATTTGCATTTAGATTCAATCGTGTAAAATCGTCTAACACTAAATCATAGGAAATAATATCTCTATTTGCCAATATATACACATAAGAACTATCACCACAAATTTTCTTAATATTATTATCCTCTTTCCAAGAAGTATAATTTGACAAACGATAATTTACAATATCCTCGCCGTCAAAACGGTTTAATAGATTATTTCCAAACCAAATTCCACCTTTTGCATCTTGCCAAGTGGAAATAGCACTGAACGACTTCAAGTTTGATTCTGAAGACAGATGGTTAAAATAGACTTCTCGTCCAAAAGATAATGTTGTATATAGACTAAAAAAAAGGGCTAAATAGAATTTCATTCGATCATAGATTAATAGTCAGAACACAAAAATAAGGTTTTTTAGTTAATACAGCCTTCTTTGGCTCTAAAAATTTTTATTCATTGATTATCATATATAAATCCAACTAAGTTATTCTTCTAAAACACAACTAAACAGAATCCTAAGAAGTGTAAAATAATTTTTAATCATAGTAATATCGTATAATAGATTATTTTATATTTAAATAAAGAAAATAGAAACATAAAAAATATAAACGCTCGTATATCTTTGCGAAAGTTTATTGAAATAACAGGAAATATCACAAATTATCTAATATATCAAATTCCATGAAAAAAGTATCTAAAACTATCTATTCCTTACTGCTTGTTGCAGCAATTGCTCCAGGGCAGTTGTCGATCGCAGCAAATGGGACTGAGAGAAACAGTACAGCTATTGCTCAACAAAGCAAAGTATTACAAGGTCAAGTATCTGACTCTTTTGGGTCTGTTATTGGAGCCTCTATCCTTATCAAAGGAACCAGCACAGGAACTGTGACTGACTTTGATGGTAATTTCACCCTAAATGTACCAATGAATGCGATGATCTCAATTTCGTACATTGGATACGTAACACAGGAAGTTAAATACACCGGACAAAAAAACCTTACCATTACACTTGTAGAAGACAGTAAAAGTCTTGAAGAAGTTGTTGTTACTGCCATGGGTATTAAAAAGGAAAAAAGAGCACTTTCGTATGCTGTAAGTGAGCTAAAGTCCGAAGATATTCAATTAGTACCTGTTCAAAATGTAGCAAACTCATTGTATGGTAAAGCCCCAGGGGTTCAAATTATGCAAACCGCAGCGGGTCCCACAGGAGGAACAAAAATTCAAATCCGTGGTATTAACTCTGTAGAAGGAAATACACGTCCTTTAATTGTTATTGATGGAATTCCAATCAACGACAATGACTCTGACTGGTCAGGTAGAGAGCGTAGCCAAACACAACCAGGATCAGCTTTAAATGATATCAACCCAGACGATATCGAATCAATGTCTATCTTGAAAGGTGCAAATGCTGCTGCACTATACGGTTCAAGAGCAACGAATGGTGTTATTGTTATTACAAGTAAAAGAGGTGGCGATAAAGCTGGACTTGGTGTTGACTTTAGTACATCATATACTTTTGATCAAATAGCTTATATGCCAGA
The DNA here is from genome assembly GCA_947039985.1 of uncultured Odoribacter sp. Taxonomy (GTDB): domain Bacteria; phylum Bacteroidota; class Bacteroidia; order Bacteroidales; family Marinifilaceae; genus Odoribacter. The sequence continues at coordinate 2,352 of CAMRAP010000165.1, read as the reverse complement.
GACTCAAAACATCTTTGGTGGTGGAGATTCTCCTTTCTTTGACACGAATTCAAGTGGTCAGAAAATATATTCAGGAGATACATACCGTAGTTTTGGTCCTCGCATGGATGGAACAGAGGTATTGTGGTGGGATGGCCAAGTACGTCCATATGCTCCACAGCCAGATAACTATAAGGATATGTTTAAAAATGGTTTTACAAATAACAACAGTTTATCTGTATCAAACCGCACAGAAAAATCTAATTTCCGTTTGTCGTACACAAACATGAATTATGGTGGATTCCTTGAGAATATGAAGCAACAGAAAAACAACTTCAACTTCTCAGGAAATGTAAAATTAAACGATCGTATTTCAGTAGACGCATCTGTTGCCTTCAACACATCGAACTTAACTAATCCTCCAACACGTATCGACCGTGTATCCAATTACCCAATGCCACGAAATGAGGTTGCTCAACTGTGGAAAGATAACTACAAAAATGACGAAGGATATTTCTTAACAGATGAAATCTCAGAAATTAGTTCAGGTAATAGATCGAATATTATTAACTACCTACTTTGGCAACAAAACGAGAATGAATATACTCAAAAAAGAGAAAGACTTATTGCTTCTATTGCTATAAACGCAAAAATATTAGAAACATTAAGCTTAAAAGTTCGTGGTGGTACAGACCGCTATTATGACAAAAAAGAGGCAAAGGAGATGTTTACTAGATATTCTAATCCGGCTGACATGAGTAATCTACAAGGAAGTTATAGCCTAAATGATAATCATTACACAAAAAACTACATTGATGCAATGTTCACTTTTAGTCAGAAATTTAGTGAGAAACTTGACTTTAATTTAAATGCAGGTGCTTCTGCTGAAGATATTAGCCAAGCTGGTACATCATGGGCATCAGATGGATTGAAGTACAATGGTGTATTCTCCACAAACAACAATAAGAAGGATCCTAAAAATGCAAGTAAAGACAAAGCCTATCAAAATGGTGAGTTTCTTGGTGCCGTATTTGCTTCTGCTCAATTATCATATGATAGATTTATTTATTTAGATGTTACAGCACGTAACGACTGGTCGTCACGTTTATCAGCTGATAATAGAAGTTTCTTTTATCCATCAGTAGGACTTGGCTTTGTATTTAGTGATGCGTTTGAAATGCCAGAATGGTTATCTTATGGAAAGCTTAGAGGTTCGTACGCCATTGTAGGAAATTCAGCTCCATCGCTTTACTTTACTAATAATTCATACAGCTATGGTTCATTCAATGGAGGCGCTATCACAAATGGTTTTGGCTCAAGTGTCCCTCCTCTTAATATTATTCCAGAGAAAACATACTCATGGGAGTTTGGTTTTGAGGCAAAAGCACTTGAAGGTCGTATTGGAATAGATGTTGCTTATTACACCAACAAAACAAAGAACCAAATTTTAACTGTACCCGTAGCTGTTTCGACAGGAGCAACAGGAATGAAACTAAATGCAGGAGAAATTGCCAACCATGGTGTCGAAGTTCAATTAACAGGAACACCGATTGAAACACGCAACTTTTCATGGGATGCAGTTTTCAATTATAGCTATACACACAATGAATTAGTATCGTTGATTCCAGGAATGGACGACCGTATGATTAATAATCCATGGAATGCAGCACACTTTAAAGCTGTACCAGGATATGCTTCTCCAAGTGTATTTATTCAAAAATGGAAACGTGATGACAATGGAAACAAGCTTGTAGACAACAGTGGTAAATATATTATTGACCCAGAGTTTACCTATGCAGGAAGTGCTGCACCTAAATTTATCGGTGGATTTACTAATAACTTCACATATAAAAACTTCTCTTTATCAGTGCACATTGATGGTCAGTTTGGAGGAAAATTACTTTCTGTAACAAACAACTACCTTAAATCATCTGGAGCTGGTATAGAATCATTGGCTGGACGTGACGAGGAATACGGCGGTTTAGCCTATTACATCAATAACGACAACCAAAAGGTAGCCCTAGACAATCATCACTCTTTCCCTACACGACGCTCTTCCGATCTTTTAGCCTATTACATCAATAACGACAACCAAAAGGTAGCCCTAGACAATCATCAAGCATCAGCCCCTGCTGGAATAACTGACGGCAATGTATATCACGATGGTATGATCGCAGACGGTGTTAAAGCGGACGGTTCTAAAAATGATGTTGTGGTAAGCGCTGCTGATTATTACAACAATAGATATAATCGTCCAGGTTCTGAAGATAATCTATACGACAATAGTTACATCAAACTTAGAGAGTTGAAATTTTCTTATCAAATCCCATCATCTGTATATTCTAAAATTGGATTACAGAACTTGAGACTTTC
>CAMRAP010000164.1 GCA_947039985.1 uncultured Odoribacter sp. | reverse complement strand
CCACTGAACCACTTGGCCCATAGGCTTCATTTACTGCTTCTGCATAATTTAGATACAGTTCTCCTAAACGAAACAATGGATCTGTCATATGAATTTTAACCTTATTTTTTACACTCATATCTCCACAATATTTTCGTGTATAATAACCTGTTTTTGTTACTCCTTGATAAGCCTGACTTTGATGTGTAGCATATTGAATTTTACCATTTTTATTTTCATAATAAATATTAGCTCTATTCTTCGTTTCTCCTGTAGGAACACTTGGCCAAACAATCGGAGATGTATTATAAGTTATTGTTTTGTAAAAACGTGGATCACGATCTTTATAAGGATCTTGTTCATTGTAATGTTTTAAAGTTGTAGCAACATTACGTTCTTCTGCTGTATAAAGAGGATCACCCCACTTTGTCTCAAACTTATCTACCATATTTTGAGTTGGACATTCACCTGAAGACCATGCTGTTTTTCCTTGAAATATTCCGCTCATTACCCCTTGCAAATCTGCATGATTATATGCTCTTCCATTACCTGCACTCCAAGCCCAAATCTGTTCATTTGTATATTGTGATCCATAATAATTATCTGTATAATTATCAAATGACAAAAGTGTATATTTATACTCTTCTGCAATTTCAATTGCATCCCAGCTCGCCTGAGCTGCAATTTCCCAATCGTTAACGCCATTTTGATTGTTTTGAGGACTGGCAGCATATAATAATGCTCTTGCTTTCAATGCTTTTGCAGCAACACCATTAGGTCGTTTTTGATGAGGATCATTTAAGTGACCATCCTCACCTGGTCCTGGGTCACGACGAATACGTCCAGCTTTTTCAAATGATGTAAAAGCTGAATCCATATCCAAAGCTACTGATTTATAACTATCGAATTTAGACAACCGAGGAATATCCCAGTTATCATCTTCCTGAATAACATGTGTAATATGTGGCATAGGTCCCCAAAGACGCATCAATGTAAAATGCGCATACCCTCTAATAAAATAGGCTTGTGCACGCAAATCTTCAACATCTTCGACTTTAGCATCCTGTATCTCATCCACATGATCCAAAGCCATATTACAAACTCTAATTACACGAAACATCGATGCAAGTATAGGTCTTCTTTTTTCATCATAGGTTACCATATTAACAAATGCACCCATTTGACCTGCTTTCCAATCTTGAACACGGAAAATACGACCATAATCTGCTGCATCTGTCAATCCATCAAATCCAAACTTCTGGTTCCAAAACATTGTATACAATGGATATGCACAGCGAATGTTATACCCTGTTTTCCCATCATAAACTGAATAAAAAAACTTCGTAAAATTAGCGTATTTAGTAAAGACCTCTTCTTCGGTCAATCCTGACTCAGGAGCTTTATCAAGATAATCAGTACATGATGTACCAATTAGCCCCACAAAGGCTAAAGACAAAATAGCTGTTAATAAATATTTTTTCATATTTCTTTATATTTTAAATTAGATTTAAAACGCAACTCTCAAACCTAATTTGTAAGTCGTCATTTGTGGATAAAACCCCTGTTGAAAATCCTTTCTCTCTGGATCACCCTCTATTAAATCTGTTAATGTAAATAAGTTATTTCCCGAAGCATATACAACTAAATTAGAAACCCCTGCAATTTTATTTAAATATTTTGATTTAATTGTATAACCAAGATATACCTCTTTAAGTCTAATATAGTCAGCATTTCTCCAAAAACGATCTTGGATCTTTATTCCATATCCTTTATCAGCTTCACCACCACCCCATGAAAGTAATCCTGAATCACCTGTTCCTGTATAGTGCAGTGTTGAATGATTAGCATTTTGATTATTAGGAGACCAGTAATCTAACTGTGATTCATGTACACGCCAGCTTCCTTTACAAAATTCCACTTCGTATGTTTGATTAAAGTCAACATATTTACCTGAATTCCCTTGAAACATAAAACTAAAATCAAAATTTCTGTACGAAAGACCCCCTGACAACGAAAAAGTGATAGGGGGAAATAATGACCCTTCGATTGGATACTTATCATTCACATCAATATTTCCATCAGCAGAATAATCTAAAAATTTATAATCTCCAACATTTAATTTGTCTGGCGTAATAGGAGATGGATTGTTATGAATATCATCAACAGATGTATAATAACCACCACCTGTCACAATCACGCCACTATTTTGAGAACCCAATGGTTTCCCTGCATCTTGACGGTAACTTGGTGCATATGGAAGGTCATCTTTAAATATAATTCTATTATCATTATATCCAAATACCCCTTTCACAAAGTAATTCAAATTATTTTGTGTTGTTTTATTAAATTCTAATTCAACTTCAACGCCATGTTTTTTAAGTTTTCCTAGATTTAATTGTTTAAATGAGTTTCCTATAAAAACTGTTGAACTTCGTGGTGTTAATAACATCTTATCTCGTTTTTCGTCAAAGAAGTCTACACCTACAGTTATCATATTTTCTAAAAAGCCCATTTCTACCCCAATATCTCTTTTACGAGCTTCTTCCCATTGTGAATATTTGTTTGGTGCTTTATCTTCATAAATATATCCTCCACTTTTTGAATAATCACTTTGATATAACCATCGTTCGCTAGCCTTATCACTTCCAACTAATCCATCAGAGTAGCGAATTTTAAATTTATTAATCCAAGGCAAAGCTTCTTGGAAAAATTTCTCTTCAGAAACAATCCAACCAACTGCACCTGAAGGGAAAAATCCAAAGCGATTCTCTGGTGCAAATCTTTCTGATCCTGTATAACCAACATTTCCTTCAATTAAGTACTTGTTCGCAAAATTATAGGTAACACGCCCTACCCAACTTTCATTGAAATAAGCAAATTCAGTACCTGCATTTTTTTGCTGTCTATTAACTAAGGCTAATCCAGAAACATCGTGTTCTCCGAATTTACGTTGATAGTTAAGACCAAACTCATAATATAAGTTACTATAATATCCACTTTCAAGTCCTCCCACGTTTATATCTAAAGGGGGCTGCACCCAAGTCTCATTTCCTTCTCCTTCACGCTGCCAAGGATTCATTCCTGTACCAATTTTATCAAAATGAAGTTGATATTGAGGGAATTTCCAACTAGATGTTAGTGATTTGTTTTTATAATAAGTACTTAATGCTATTTTTCCTTTAGCAGAAAGTCCTTCAGTTATAAAATCAAGGTCTTGCTTCAAGATCAAATCCGTAAATAACTTTGATGATGTATACTCATTAAAGGATCCTTGATTAAAATCATTATATGGATTTCCTGTTACTTCACCACCATAAGGCATAGTTAAACGATCTCCCGTAGCATCTGGATAATCCAAATCTGTGACTTCTTCCAAAACCCACGAAGGATAATATGCTGGATATCTTGCCCCTGATGTTTGGTACATATTACGCCAAGGACTTGCTGATGGTGCATTATTAATCGTTACATCACCACCCACATTCATAGATAAAACCGTTTTTCTGGTTAGATTAAAATCTAAATTGGTACGATAGTTAAATCTATCACTTCTATGTTGTGTATCAACATGGCCTTCCTTATACCCCTCAAATACAGAACCTTGATGCACATAACCTAATGAACAAAAGTACTTTATAAAATCAGTACCTCCACGTAAATTGAAGTTAGCATTAAATGTAGGTGCAAAAGTTTTTGTTAATAAATTAAACCAATCAACATTTGGATATTTTAATCCATTTAAGGGCGTTGATGGGTTACGATATTCATTCAAGGCCTCTTGAGGTATTAGATCTTGAAAAGTACCGTTGTTCATTAATCCTACATTCAACATATTCATCGTTGTGTAAGAATCAATATAGTCTGGTGTTTTTGTAGGAACTTCCATTCCATAAGATGCTGAAAAATCTAATTTGGGCTTGCTTTCGATACCACGCTTAGTAGTTACAACAATAACTCCATTAGCTCCTTTAGCTCCGAAAACAGCAGTAGCTGATGCATCTTTTAATACAGATATTGTATTAATCTCATTTGGGTCAAGATCTGTAAAATCTCGCTCTACACCATCAACTAAAACTAACGGCTGTGAACCATTCCAACTTGATAAACCACGAATAACGATTTCAGAATCGTTACTTCCAGGCTGTCCTGATTGTTGCATAGTTAAAACTCCTGAAAGCTTACCCGCAATAGCATTTGTGATACTTGATGTACCTGATTTCATTAACTTCTCATTACTTACTTGAGTGATAGCACCTAAAACACTCTCTTTTTTTTGTGTTCCATATCCAACAACTATAACCTCATCTAGAACT
>CAMRAP010000163.1 GCA_947039985.1 uncultured Odoribacter sp. | reverse complement strand
TTAGAAGAATCAGCAGCAGCTGTTCGTTCAGTAATGGATGTTCTTGATGATATGAAGAAATAACAAATAATTTATTTGTTTTCTCTTACACGAAGTCACAGCGAATAAACGCTGTGACTTTTATCATATATAACAACATAACTTTTAATTTATGAAGAAGCTAAAAAATAGAAAAGCATGTCATTTCGCAACCCCAATGAACAACTATGCTTCAAAGGTTATTCGCATCCCCTTTGAAATCATTGAATTGGAAAACAATAGCTTTCACATCCTCATAAAGGTAGAAGTAAATAGCATTCAAGGGGATATGATTGTCGATACAGGAGCATCAGTAAGTGTTGTTGACGAAAAGATATTTCCACAAAACACCGAAAATCAAACAGACAGAGATACAAAAATTCAAGCCAATAGTATTTCTGGCGAAATCAATCACACGCGAATAGTCAAAGTACACTCATTTAAAAGTGGGGAACTAGATCTTAAAGAGGTCCTATTTGCCGCCATTAATTTGACTTATGTTAACGATATCTATAGTAAGTATCTCAATCGACAAATTATTGGATTATTGGGATGCGACTTTTGTGTTCGTCACAGAGTGCTCATAAACTACCACACAAAAGAAATTTCATTACCTATTTAGAAATACCTATTTCAATCACTGTTTAGACATTATTTTAGCATTATCTTAATATTTTAGCGAATTAAGCGACTCATTCTTTCTTTTATATGAAAAAATATTATACTTTTGCGCACTAATATGGAGTGATAGACTAAATACATATAACATAATATTATAAATTAATTGTAAAATGCGGAATAAAGGAGCAATTACACTACTAGCCATTGCTTTAGCGCTAGTTAGTATCTACCAATTATCTTTTACTTGGAAAACTTATCAAGTTGAAAAAGATGCAAAAGAGTATGCGCAAGGAGATGACAACAAGGAAAAAGCATATCTAGATTCGATTGCAAATCTAGAAGTTTATAACCTTCTCGGACTTGCTCAATACACTTATAAAGAGTGTCAAGAATTAAACCTTGGACTAGACCTACGTGGTGGAATGAATGTCACAATGGAAGTGGATGTCGCTGATGTGGTGCGTAGTCTAGCAAACTATACTACAGACCCAGCTTTTAATGCAGCTATCCAAGAGGCTATCCAAATGCGTAAAAGCAATCCAAAAGATTTTGTTACCCTATTCGGGGAAGCATTCAAAAAAAATAATCCTACCGCTCAATTGGCTTCTCCAGATCTTTTTGGAACAGTTGAGTTAAAAGATAAGATTAAAATCGGAGCAACAAATCAAGAGGTTTTAGAAATTATTCGTATTGAAGCTGATGGTGCAATAGATAACACGTTCAATATCTTAACGACTCGTATTGACCGTTTTGGAGTAGCTCAACCTAATATTCGTAAAGCTGATATTTCTGGCCGTATCGTTATTGAACTTCCAGGTATTAAAGATGCACAGCGTGTTAGAAAATTACTACAAGGAACTGCTGCTCTTGATTTTTATGAAACGTTTGACAATGGTGACTTCTATCAATATTTAGCTGCTGCTAATGAAAAAGCTCGTGAAATTACACAAGCAACTGATGCACTAAAAAAAGACACAATACAAGCAACAGAGGTTGAAGCAGAAGCAAAAATAGACTCAACAGAGAACAGCTTAATTGCAGATCTTTCTGCACAAGATTCAACTAACAATCTAATGGCAGATGAAGCTGAATTCAAAAAACAGAATCCACTTTTCTCGCTACTAAGCCCAAGTATTGATCAAAATGGTCAGCTTATTCCTAATGGTTCTACCATCGGATATGCACGTTTAAAAGACACTGGAGCTATCAATGCACTACTTGCTTTACCACAAGTAAAGGCAAGTCTTCCACGAAATTCTCGTTTATTATGGGAAATGGCAGCTGTAAATGGTGTTGTTCCATTACACGCTATAAAAATCACTACTCGTGATGGAAAAGCTCCACTAGATGGAGGTGTTGTTACGGATGCTCGCCAAGAAATTGATCCACAATCAAATCGCCCAGTTGTATCTATGAATATGAATGGAGAAGGAGCAAAAATTTGGGCTCGCATGACCAAAGAAAATGTAGGACGTTCAATCGCTATCGTTTTGGATGGTTTTGTTTGCTCATCGCCTAATGTAACCAATGAAATTACTGGAGGTAGCTCACAAATTTCTGGCCCTGGTGATATCAAAGAGTCTCAAGACTTAGCAAACATACTAAAATCAGGTAAACTACCTGCTCCTGCACATATCATTGCTGACGAAATTGTTGGTCCATCTTTAGGTAGCCAATCTATCGAATCAGGAATGTGGTCATTTGTTATTGCATTTGGATTGGTATTATTATACATGTTATTCTTCTACAGCCGTGGAGCTGGTGTTGCTGCAAATATTGCATTGCTGACTAACTTGTTCTTTTTATTTGGTGTACTTGCCTCTTTGGGAGCAGTTCTAACTCTACCTGGTATTGCCGGTATCGTACTAACGATGGGTATGGCTGTTGATGCTAATGTATTGATATTTGAACGTATCCAAGAAGAGCTCAGAGCTGGAAAAGGTATGAAATTAGCCATCAAAGAAGGTTATTCACAAGCTTACTCTGCTATTATTGATGGTAATGTAACCACCTTATTAACTGCTTTTATCCTTTATTATTTTGGAGAAGGTCCTATCAAAGGTTTTGCAATTACATTGATTATTGGTATTTTCACCTCTCTATTCTGTTCTATCTTTATCACTCGCTTGATTTTAGATTATGCAGCAAAGAAAAATGATCATGTTAGATTTACAACTCCATTCACTGCTGAGTGGTTACGCAATATCAAATTCCCATTCATCGCAAGACGTAAAGTAGGCTATACTGTATCAGGGATTATCACTTTAATTTGTATTATTTCTCTAACTACTAAAGGACTAGACAAAGGTATTGACTTTGTTGGAGGTAGAACCTATACCGTTGCTTTTGACCAAGCAGTACAAGTAGAGGATGTTGCAGCAAGTCTTGCAAAAGTATATGGAAGTAGACCTGAGGTTAAAACTTTCGGAAAAGATAGTCAAGTAAAAATTACAACTAAATACAAGATTGAGTCTGAAGGATTAGAAATAGATAATGAGGTTGAAACACTATTATTTGAAGGATTGAAAGAGTACATTCCAGCTGGAACTAGCAAAGAGGTATTCTTGAACGATTATCGCCAGATGTCTCAAAAAGTAGGTCCTGCAGTGGCAGAAGATATCACTAGAGCAGCTATTTGGTCTGTGCTATTTGCCTTGATTGGTATTTTCTTATACCTTATGATCCGATTTTCAAAATGGCAATATGGAGCTGGAGCAGTACTAGGATTAGCACATAACACCATTGTTGTTTTAGGTGCATTCTCGTTATTATCTGGCTTATTACCTTTCTCTCTAGAGATCGACCAAGCCTTTATTGCAGCGATATTAACTGTAGTTGGATATTCTATAAACGATACAGTGGTTGTATTCGACCGTATTCGTGAATATTATAAATTATATCCAAAACGCAATGACGAAACAAATACAGATGCTGCATTAAATTCAACCCTGAGACGTACTTTCAGTACATCCCTCTCTACTTTGGTTGTATTGGTTGCTATCTTTATTTTCGGTGGAACTTCAATACAAGGTTTTGTATTTGCCTTATTAGTGGGTATCGTAGTAGGTACTTACTCTTCACTATTCGTTGCTACTCCGTTGGCATACGATTTAAGAAGACTGTTTGGCAAAGACAAAGTTACTGCTGAAAAAAAATAAGATCATCATCTTGATATAAATAAAAACCGCTCTATTGGGGCGGTTTTTATTATAAATATGAAAATTAATCGTTCTAACAAAAGATCATTTATCATGAAAAAATCAACACTACTACTAAGTTTACTGCTTTTTACAAGTGCTTTAGTTATGTCGCAAGACACGCTTGTTATGCGAACTAAGCCATTCCTTCAATCGCCAGTAAACAATGGTATCACTGTAAGCTGGCTAACCAACTACCCTACATTTAGCTGGGTGGAATATGGCTTAGATAAAAACGATCTGAAAAAAGCTGTAGCACTCCAAAATGGACAAGTTATAGCCAATAATACAATACATCATGTCAGACTGGATGATCTTGAGCCCAATAGTAAATACTACTACCGCGTAGTCTCTAAAGTGATCACTCAATATGGTGCATACAGTAAAAAATTTGGCAAACAAGAAGAGTCTGAATTATACAGTTTTACATCTCATCCAAAAGTGGGAGACAAGCACAATTTTACCGCAATTGTATTCAATGACTTACACCAACAAATTGCTACAGCAGAAGCGA
>CAMRAP010000162.1 GCA_947039985.1 uncultured Odoribacter sp. | reverse complement strand
ATCACCTATTGTTTCCAATCGTAACAGAGCATATAAATTATAACGGTATTCAAAGTGCGTCTAATGCCGACCACTTTTATGAAAACTCATATTCATTGGGTATGCTTGACATAGAGAGCGGTAAATTAAATATGATGTGTAATCGCTCGCCTATTTATTCGGAGTATAATCTTCCAAATTTTCACGACATCATTCTTGATACAGACAATGAGACTCTTTACTTCTCTTTTCAAGTAGATTCTCTTATTTATCAATACAATCTGAAAGACTCTAGCATCTGTTCATTTGGGTATGCAGGTCAAAATATGAATACTGAATATGAAGAGACAAACACCCTAGAGGAGGAAGAAGATCAAGATATGCGAGAATTTGGATACTACACTGATTTGACATATGAATCTCAAACCAATACACTGTTTCGTAGCTTTCGTCGTGGCGAACCTCTGCAAACACACGGACTTCAAGTTTATCGCAATCAAAAGCTAATTGGAGAATATGATGTTCCCACTGGATTTAATGTTATAGGATATCTAGCACCATATTATTATGGTTTTGGAAAGCACGACTACGAAAATGGGGAGATGTATGTTTATCGATTTGAAATCTAACTGATGATTAAAAGCAAGCTCAAAGCAAGAGCCTTTTTCGGGGGTGCTATTCACCTTTATATTTCCGTTGTGTATCATCAATGAATGTTTTTTGCTATTTTGCTATAATATCAGGGGTTTTGATTAATTTTGTGTATTGCGTCAATCATATCTAGACCGAATTATGCAGTTAATAAACGAAAAATAATGGGTAACGAAATTGAAATTTACAATAAGATTGCAACACTTATTGAGTGTGCGCTAGCACGTGTAGCAACGACCATAAATCTAGCAATGGTGTATACTTACTATGAAATAGGAAAATATATCTTTGAAGAGGAGTAGATGGGGAACCAAAGAGCTGAATATGGTAAAACAATTTTGCAAGACTTAGCGAAACAGCTTACAGAACAGTTTGGGAAAGGTTTTTCATATTCGAACCTTAAACGTTTTCGTCAGTTCTATCATGTATATTCAAATAATAAGATTAGCTCAACACCGTTGAGCCAATTTGACTTATCGTGGTCTCATTACCAAATTCTAATGAAAATAGAGTCTGAGCAAGAGCGCACTTTCTACGAAATAGAGTGTAAAGATCAGGATTGGAGTGTTCGTCACTTGCAAAGACAGTATAATTCAAGTCTTTATGAACGTTTGGCTCTAAGTCGGAATAAGGATGAGGTGTTAAAATTATCTCAGCAAGGACAGATTATTGAAAAGGCACAGGACATTATAAAGAATCCTTTTACACTTGAATTTTTAGGACTTAAAGAGGAGTCGGCGTATATTGAATCAATTTTAGAGAATACGATTATAACTAAACTTCAAGAATTTCTATTGGAACTAGGTAAAGGTTTTCTTTTTGAGGCTCGTCAAAAGAGGTTTACATTTGACGAGAAGATGTTTTTTGTTGATCTAGTGTTCTATAACCGACTATTGCAGTGCTATGTATTAGTCGATTTAAAAATAGACGAGCTATCTCACCAAGATCTAGGACAGATGCAAATGTATGTAAACTATTTTGACAGATACGTGAAAAAAGAGTTTGAAAAACCGACTATTGGTATCTTGTTGTGTAAGAAAAAAACAGATGCACTTGTAGAATTGACACTACCTAAAGGTACTAATATACAGGCATCTGAATATAGTCTGTATCTTCCAGACAAGAAATTGCTTCAAAGAAAGTTAAAGGTGTGGAGTGAAGAGTTTAACGATACACAAGAGAAGGAATAATAGGATTAAAGCCGAATAATTTACAACTGATGATTAAAAACAAGCTCAAAGCAAGAGCCTTTTTTAGCATTGCTACTAGGTAAAAACAATTAGGAATATAATTTGCAGGATAGAGAGTTTCCAAAATGGGAAACTTTTTGCTACCTTTGTTGTATCATAAAAATAAGGTAGCTATGGATGCAATTAAAATTGGTATGTTAATTCGTGACGAACGCCTGCTAAGAGGTATGACTCAAATGGAGCTTGGTAGCAAAATAGGTGTAGGCAAGGCTCAAATTTCAAAAATAGAGAGTGGTAGTGTCACACTGAAATCACTTCAAAAGGCTACCGAAGCATTAGAGCTAGAGTTAGATATCAATTTAGTTTCGAAGAACTCTCCAGACAAGCGAGTTGTGGGTTATGTAGTTGCGTGCATCAACGCTTTTGCTAAGCAATTCAATATTAAGCTTACGGCAGCAGTTAATTACCTTAATCGCTTTGGGGGAATCGCTTTTCTAATAAATCACTACGATGCTCAGCACCTATTGTCAATAGATGATACAGTGCAGGATTTGGCAATAGTTTGTGGCAATAATGGAGGAGGTGTACAATGAAATTATATCACGGTTCCAATATAGAGATTGAGCGTATTGATCTGAGCAGGTGTAAACCTTTCAAAGATTTTGGTAGAGGGTTTTACTTGACAGAGATAGAGTTACAAGCTAAGCAAATGGCAAGCCGTACAGCTTTGATTTTTGGAGGAGAGCCAAGACTTGCTACTTTTGAGTTTGATATGCAGAGAGCTACAGAAGATGATACACTAAAGATAAAATTCTTTAATGAGCCAAACAAGGAGTGGGCACTCTTTATCATGAATAATAGGAGTCGAACAAATGGCTGTAATGGGCATGATTATGATATTGTTATTGGACCAGTTGCCGATGACAATATTGCTACATTATTTCGTAATTTTGAGGATGAGATCATTGATTTAGATATGCTTGTAAATGGATTAAAGTATAATAAAACATCTTCACAGTATCTATTCCACACCACCAAGTCACTAAAATATCTTGTAAAATTATGACTAATAAAATGCAATATCTCGTAGAGGGTATATCAAAAGATATTGTCTGCTACCTAATGGATGATGATGGTATAGGCATGGCAGAGGCAATAGTGCTACTGCATAACTCCGAAGTTTTTGGCAAGCTCTGCAAAGAGGAGAGTGGGCTTTATACTCAAAGTTCTGCCTATGTATATGATATACTGCGCTTAGAGTTAAAGTATGGTATGATTAAAAATGGGTAACTGTTCCAGATTCGACGTATTTTTGTAGTTGATTTGAACTATAACTGATGATTAAAAACAAGCTCAAAGCAAGAGCCTTTTTCGGGGGTGCTATTCACCTTTATATTTCCGTTGTGTAGTGCCATGATCTGTTTGCAGAGGGTGAGACCAATACCTGAGCCGCCTGTTTTTGTGGTGAAGAAGGGTACAAATATCTTGTCCTTTGCCTCTGGAATTATACCTGCTCCGTTGTCTTGTACGCTTATGATTAGGTTTCCTTGCTTGGAGTAAGCTGTGATTGTGATTTGTGGACTTGCTATTTCTGCGCATGCTTCTTCGGCATTGCGAATTAGATTGATTAGGATTTGTTCTAGTTGGGTACGGTCGGCAGAAATTTGGATACTTGCAGGCGTACAGTTAAACTGATATTGTATATTCGAGGAGGCGTGTAGTTTTTGGAGATCTGAAAACAGTTCCGCTATATGTATCTGACTAAATATTGGTTTGGGGATGCGACTTAGTTTTCGGTAATTCTGTATAAACTCCAATAGACCTTTGCTTCGTCTGTGAATCGTTTGTAGGACTTGTTGGGTGACACTTGTATTTTTATCTGATATTGTTGCTGGCATCTCTCTTTCAAGTAGGGTTTCGGAGAGTGAAATGATAGGTGCCATAGAGTTCATAATCTCGTGAGTTAGCACACTAATTAATTTTTGCCACGACTCAATTTCCTTGTTTTCCAGTACTGTATGTATGTTTTTTAGGCTAATCAGTGATAATGTTCTGTTTTTGGCTTGAAACAGTATCGAATTGAATGCCATATTCCGCAAATTTCCATCTTGCTCTAAGGATACAACTTTGATTTCTCCTGCTTTTAAGTTCAGTAATATATGGGGTAGTTCGGCTTGTATTGTCCCTAAATCTGAAATATGTTGTAGTGATTTTAATCTTAATTCCCGAAGTGCTGCTTGGTTACACCATTCAATCTGGTGTTCCTGATTCAGCACAATTAGACCTGAATCGATGGTACTTAAGAGGGTGTGTTTCTTCAAGGGTATGAATTCTATCCCGAAACTTTGCCAATGCTTCTTCCATTGCTAGTGCGGTACTTTTTTCAATGCCTTTTTTCCCTTGGGGATTGAAGGAGATTGAAAAGTCGCTATACTGAATGGCTGTAATCAGTTTCTTGATGATTCTCTGTTTGTGATTTTGGTATTGGATGATACTTACGATGGTAATTAGTAATAGTAAGCATATAAAAGAGGCAGAGAACCAAAACTCTTTTAGCAACAAATAGCCCATGCCTAGCGATAGCAAGATAAGGAG
>CAMRAP010000161.1 GCA_947039985.1 uncultured Odoribacter sp. | reverse complement strand
CTTTTCCGAACTCTTTTCCGAACTCTTTTCCGAACTCTTTTCCGAACTCTTTTCCATCAGTTGTTTCTGTTCAGTATAACTGAACTCTGCAAAAAAACCATAGCTTGCATTTCTATAGTCAAAACGCATGGTGGAATAATCGGCTATGGCTTTACGAATACGTACAAAACCACTACCGTATTTCTCTATATCTTTAGTTAAATAGAAGGATTCTGCTATTTGCTTATTACGCGTACTTGATCTGTAAGTATCTGTTTTTAAATCATCTTCGGTAATATCTCCATACAATCCACTAGGATTAAAAAAACTAATACTCTTGTCGAAAATTTTAATTTGTACATCTGTAGAACTTTGATAATCACGATGCACTACGGCATTCATCAATAGTTCTCGTACTGCCTCCAAGGGGTATTCTGGAATCTCAGTTCTCTGCGTATTAGCATCCTTTATATCTATTTCAAAAGCAAATTTTAAATGCCCTATTATAGTTTGCATTGACTCTTCTACCACATCGTACAAATTTCCACTAATGATTTTATCTGCAATAATCATAGTTGGAGTTTTAAATCTTCCTATGTGTACATTGTAGTGTAAATCTTTTTTTGAGAATAAAACCATGGCAGCATTTGTCGGAATATCATTTTGAAATAAGCCTAATTTATCTAATGCCTCTTTTGGATTTTCGGATAATACAAAACGTTCTACTTCGTTTACCTTACGAATAAATTGTTTTATTTTTTCAATATTTAAATCCTCAAATTTAGCACCTGTATAAGGATAAGAGTCCCACGAAACTTGTCGTGACTGTAAATTAATATCAGCTATTTCAATAGCAGACATTAGATGATTGGAATTTATGTTTCGTTTATAATAACGACCTTTTATACATAAAGGCTTTATCGGATATTCCGCAACAGTAAATACTACAACTGTTTTTCCATTCACATCCAAGAGATCCACATTTGGAATGATAGCGGGTTGTGTTTTATTTTTTATTTCGTTTATCCAATCGGCAATAGTCTCTTTGCCTAGGCCTACACCCTTTATTTCTTTTTTATCCGATATGCCAAGATAAACGGCTCCTCCTTTTGTATTGCTAAATGCTACTAGCGAAATAATCACCTCATCAGAAAAGGATTGCTTAAATTCAATTTTTAAGCCCTCACCTTGTAATAGTATGTCAGTGAGATTGTTCATTACTTTTTCTACTGATCTAACTCCTCGAAGCGTGAGTTTTGTGATTTGAATTCGGGTACTAGTTTTTTTAGCTCTTTTACGGTGGATAGAATGTCCACTTCTTGAACTAAGCTTTCGAAGCGTTTGACGGATGCATTTATTTCTGCATAGTCTGCCTCTCTAGTTTGAGCAATTCTGATTTTTTTGTTTTCTGTTGGAAGAGTCGTTTCTTGATCATTCAGCAACTCTTCGTATAGTTTTTCACCAGGTCGTAAACCCGTGAATTTTATTTTTATCTCTTTGTTAGGAACGTAACCTGCTAATTCTATCATTCGGGTGGCTAAATCTACAATCCGAACGGGATTACCCATGTCGAAAATAAAGATGTCGCAACCATTACCCATGGTTCCTGCTTCTAGCACTAAGCGACAAGCCTCAGGGATTGACATGAAAAATCGATTTACACGCTCGTCTGTTACGGTTAATGGTCCACCTTTCTCTATTTGCTGTCTAAAGCGAGGGATAACAGAACCACTGGAACCCAGTACGTTTCCAAAGCGAGTGGTTATAAATTTTGTTTTGCCTTCAACTTTCCCCTCTTTAATGGATTTCCCTAAACTTTGAACATAAAGTTCAGCCGTTCTTTTGGTGGCTCCCATCACATTGGTTGGATTGACTGCCTTGTCGGTAGAGACCATGACAAAACGCTCCACGCCATACTTCACGGCAATATCGGCTACATTTCTGGTTCCAACAACATTGACATATACCGCTTCACATGGATTTTCTTCCATCAATGGAACATGCTTATAGGCGGCTGCATGGAATACTACATTGGGTCTGTATTTGTTGAATACAAAGTCTAACCTCTTTTTTATCCGAACATCACCGATGATTGGATAAAGTTCGACTTCCCTTCCATATTTCTCTTCCATTTCAAGACGATGCTCGTGCAAAGGACTCTCGGCAGAGTCGAACATAACCAGACGACTGACACCCAGTTTTGCCAATTGTCGACACAACTCACTACCAATAGAACCTGCGGCTCCTGTCACCAAAACGGTCTTGCCTTGAAACTCTTCTCTAACTTTTGTCAAGTCCAATTCGATTGATGCGCGCCCCAATAGGTCTTCAATCTTGATCTCTCTGATCCCAAGCTTCAACACCCCATTATTGGGATGTACTTGATCGATTTTGGGAGAGATCAACATCTTGATGCCTGAATCTTGTGCCATTTTTACCAAGCGATCAGTCTCGCGATCTAAATCTTTGTAGGTCGGAAACAAGACGTATTTTGCGCCGACTTTATTAAATATTCGCTCTAATTCTATTTTATCCGTAAAACCATACACCCTAAAGTCTCCAATACTTAGACTGGTCTTTTTGATGTCGTAGGCTAAAAAACCTTTGATGTTATATAATTTGCTATCAATAAAGTAATTGATCAATCCAGCACTTTTCTCTCCAATACCGTAAATCAAAACATCATCACCGCTCCTCTCTGAGGTCACATATCTTTTGATGCCATCATACACAAAGATCATAAACAAGCGGGTAAAGATCAATACCACAACAGTCAGTAGTAAATCCAGCAAAAAACTACCGTAATAAATATCGGGAAGAGCAGAACTAAAGCCATTGCGCAAGAAGCAGATGCAAAACAGAAGAAACACCTTGACAAAAGAGACCAAGAGCAATAGCTTTACATCCTTAAATGCAAAATGTCGAATAACCACTCGATAGGTCTTACATAAATAGACACTAACAAAAGAAGAAAAGAGGGAGTAAGCGAAAAATTTCAACATGAGATACTCCTGTATCTCACCACTAAACAAAACACTAGCAACCGCTACGGAAACCAAGGTCACCACTAGACAGATCACTACATCCATCAGGAATACAATCCACGATTTCAGTATCTTTATTTCACTTAACCTATTTCTAATAGCCATATCTACGTTTATTGGTCCTAAATCCCCTTACCACTCAACAGCCACAAACCACCCTACCCAGACTCTTGGATGCGCTTCGCGCTCCTCAGTGTCATCTAAATTCACTCAGGAGCTTTTTTTCCAATGACAAAAATAGCTTTTTAAAAGGGAATAACAAAATTTTACTCCATATTTATATCATATAGTTCGAAGCCTCTTTCGGTATTTTTTTATGCACTCTACACCTCTATTTCGGTTCGAAAAACTATCTTTGCGCTTGAATCAAATAGCGAAGCTATAATATATCCAGAAACCAAATAGTCCTCCTAAAAAAATAAAAGACAAGCGTATGAAAATGTGTATTGCAGAGAAACCGAGTGTGGCGAAAGAGATAGCGATGATCCTGGGAGCCAACACTCGTCGAAATGGATATATGGAGGGAAATGGGTATTGTGTGACCTGGACCTTTGGGCATTTGTGCACACTAGAGGAGCCTGGAGGATATACAGAGAAGTGGCAAAGGTGGGACCTGACTGTTTTACCCATGATCCCTTCGAAGTTTCGAATCCGTTTGATTGAGGATGAAGGGATAAAGAAACAGTTTGCTGTGATTGAAGACTTGGTGGCAAAGGCGGAGCTGGTGATTAACTGTGGTGATGCTGGTCAGGAGGGGGAGTTGATTCAAAGATGGGTGCTGACCAAGGCGAAATGCAATGTGCCTATCAAGCGACTCTGGATTTCATCGCTAACGGAAGAGGCTATACGGGAAGGTTTTGATAAGCTCTTGGATTCGAAAGATTTTGATACACTTTATGCGGCTGGATCGGCTAGAGCCATTGGCGATTGGCTACTGGGGATGAATGCTACACGAGCCTATACCTTGAAGTATGGAAATGGGAAGAATGTATTATCCATCGGTCGGGTGCAGACGCCCAGTCTTGCGCTAATTGTTGAGCGACAAAAGACGATTGAGAATTTTAAACCAGATACGTTTTGGGAGATACGCACCAATTATCGAGAAGGGGTATTTTCGTGCTTGCGAGGACGTTTTAATCAAAAAGAGGAGGCTGAAGCTTTGATGCAGGTGATTACTCCACTGGATCTTCGGATTATCAGTAGCGAGCGAAAGAAAGCGATGGAGCATCCACCTAAACTTTTTGACTTGACTCTTTTACAGGTGGAGTGCAACCGAAAGTTTGCTTTTACTGCCGATAATACGCTTAAGTTGATCCAATCCCTGTATGAGAAGAAGTTGACTACCTACCCCCGTGTGGATACCAATTTCTTGCCGAATGATCAATATGCTAAAGTA
>CAMRAP010000160.1 GCA_947039985.1 uncultured Odoribacter sp. | reverse complement strand
GGAGCCTGTATGCTGCAAATCTACCCTATTTTTGCCAAACGAATATCGCCTAAATTCTCTAAACTATGGGTGGCTGCTGAGATCATGCTTTTTGCATTGGTCGGAGCAACAGTGGACATCGAATATGCAGCAAGTGCCGGATTTTTTGCCATCGCAGTGATACTGTTATCACTACTATTTAGAATGGCAGGTGTATTTTTCTGCATGGCAAAGACTACTCTTACGTGGAAAGAAAGATTATTCTGCATGATAGCCTACACCCCTAAAGCAACTGTTCAAGCTGCCATTGGGTCATTGCCATTAGCCATGGGACTACCTTGCGGAAAAATAGTACTAACCGTAGCGGTCTTAGCCATTTTAATTACTGCACCATTGGGTGCTTTTGGCATAGATGCCACATATAAACGATTACTAGCAGAAAAGTAATTTTTGTATATAAAAAATGCTCCTTGCAAATCATTTCAAAATGAGGCAAGGAGCATTTTTCATATCATCACAGATCAATGTCTACGATCAAATCCATCTATTTCATAGAAATAATCTGAGCTATGATCTCCTAAAAGATATTTTGCAAAGTGAAACCACATCTTTCGCTGATAAAACTCACCTGCTTTATGATAAAAACCGTGACGTTGTCCAGGCAATACAACCAAATCAAAATTCTTTCCGGCTTGAATCAATGCATTCGCCATACGATAAGTATTACCGGGGTGTACATTATTATCAATATCCCCCGTCACTAAAAGCAAATGCCCTTTAAAATTTTTCGCTAAATCTGAATTGGGAGCAGTCTTACTTTTAAAACTAATCTCTTCACGATCGCCTTTAATCGAATCTTTAATCGTTTTTTTAGTCTCCTTCACACCGTGATGCGTCTCACCCCACCATGAATTATAAATATTATTATCATGATTACCAGCAGACGACACGGCAGCCGTGTAAAAATCAGGATACGTACATAAAGCCGCGGTAGACATAAACCCTCCTCCAGAGTGTCCAAAAATACCTACTTTTGAAGCATCCACAAATGGATGACGATCAGCCAATTGCTCAATACCATATTTATCGTCTGCCAAAGCATAATCTCTCAGGTTATTATAACCGTAAGTGTGATACCATTTATCTCTCTGTGGACTTCCTCCACGATGACCGAAATTCACAACAATAAAACCAAGTTGCGCCATCGCCATATTATACGATCCAGTCACCGTAAAACTAAAAGGCACTGCCTCGGTCTGAGGACCGGGATAAACATAAGAAATAACAGGATACGTTTTAGTAGAATCAAAATCCGCTGGCTTCCACATCACCCCATATAAATCAGTCACTCCATCCTTGGCTTTCACCGTAAAACGCTCAGGCATTTTCCAACCCATTTCATACAAACGCTTTAAATCGGGACGCTCTAATTCCATAATAATCTTCCCCTTATTATTTCGCACAACAGAGCGTGGCTCTAAATCAACTCGCGAAAAATTATCCACCATATATTGGGCTGACTTTCCCATTTTCACACTATGATTTGCATCTTCTGGAGTCAACAAAGTCACCCCTTCTTTATCAAGACTAGACTTATAAATAGTTGCATAATATGGATTACACCCCTCTTCACGCCCATAACCTTCAAAATAAATCGTACGTCCTACGGTGTCGATATTCACCATTTTTCCAGCCACCCACTGACCAGCAGAAATTCTATTTTTCAACCTACCATCTTTATCGTAATGATAGAAATGTCCCCAACCGGTACGTTCCGACCACCAAATCAAATCTTTTCCCTCTTCCAATATTGACAGATGATACATCTGATCACTAAAATAAGGCTTCGACTTTTCATTGATCAACACCTTACTCTCACCGGTTTCTGTATTAGCCACACACACATCAATCTCATCACACGTTCGTCGCTTCCGCTGAAAATAAATCTGATCTGAATTCTTTCCGGCATGCACAACACGTAGCGATTGATCTTTCCATTGTTCAACATCTATCTTCACCTGCTTATTGCTATCCACATCAAACACATCAAACACATAAAGCTCATGCTGAGCCACCTCTTTATCGCCAGGCATAGAATAACGATACTCTTCCAACTTTGGACGTGTTGCCAACACATCAATCACCCACAAATCTTTCAACTTCCGACTATCCGATCGCACCACATAAAACTTTTTAGAATCTTTAAACCAAGAAGCTTTTGATCGAACCCTTTTAGTAGTGGTATCACGCCCATTAGAAGCATAAGAATAAAATTTCTCGCCATCAGTTGTCAATCGTATCTCCACCGAATCCTTATCCCCTCGCTTCATCATATACAAATCATGCGCCTTCGCAAAAAGCATATAAGTACTATCTGGCGAATAAGTTGCCCAAGCATCTTGCTTCTTATCCGTTTTCACCGAATCCTTTTGAGTCAACACTTCAGAGTCGATATTATACTCATAATTAAATTCACTGACTTTAAACTTCACCGTCTTTTCATCTTTCTCAATTTTAAGATCTTTCAGCGGCAATGCACTAATCTGATAAGGCTTAAACGTTATTTTTGTCAACTCCTGAGCTAAATAAGCATTATCAAAAAGTAGACTCTTCTCTTTTTTAGCCGGATTTACAAGATACCAGTTAGTTCCTTTGCTAGTTTTATAGCTATACCAAAATTTATCACTATCCTTCAAATAATTCGCTTGCACCCCTAAGCTACCTATTTCCCAAGCTGCTTTTCTAAACTTTTCTGCCTGCTTAAAATTTGCCTTTTGTCCCCATACAGAAGCAAAACAAACACACATTAACAATAATAACACACCTTTATTCATTCACTTACTTCATAAAAAATTAAACATTTATTCGAACTCACAATGATACAACAAAACAGTCGCTTATACAAAAACATTTACTATTTTTGCAATTAATAATACCACTTTTTAGAAGAATCTAACTCCATTCATATGCCATTTAAAATCATAACTCCAGATATTGAAAAGCTTTTAAGTGAAATCCGCCGCCGTATTCGGCGTTTACAAAGTGGTGGAACAATTGATAGTTTAATAAACATTGGTGCCAATACAGAAAATCAATTAGGGGCTAGTTTTTTATCTTTAAAAAAATTGGCTACAGCTTATGAAGAGAATGAAGAGATTGCCCTTCTTTTATGGAATAGTCAAAAAAGAGAAGAACAAATCATAGCTTGTTTCTTATTTCCAAACAATCTAATTACGGAAAAAATTACACAATTAAGCGAGTCATGTTTAAATTACGAAATTGCAAGCTATCTAGGTTCAATCTACCTATACAAGCTCCCTCAATTAGCTCAAATCACCTCACCTTGGTTGGATTCGAAGATCCCTTATCAACAAATAGCAATACTGACAGCCATGGCAAGGCATCTAATTATAAATAAAGATGATAGCCCTCCTCTTAAAGAGCTATTCCACTCAGCAACTCAACGACATTATACAGACAAATACGTCCAACTTATGGCAGAACGTTATCGTTTTAACATATAATAAATGTTAAAGCATTTCTTAAATCACACAGAAAAGATTTTTAATAAGAAAACTTTCTTATTTTTGTACTGTTAATGTGGAAAAAAAGTAATAATCAAATCGTTTAATATATAATTTAAAAAACTATGTCAACATTAGATTTAAGTAAATTAGGAATTGCTGGTAATTTCGAGATTATACACAATCCTTCTTATGAGCAACTTTACAAAGATGAATTAAATCCTGCAAACAAAGGATTTGAAAAAGGTGTAGAAACTAACACAGGTGCTGTATCTGTTGATACAGGTAAATTTACAGGTCGTTCTCCTAAAGACCGTTACATTGTACAGAATGATGCTTCTAAGCAAATCTGGTGGGACGGAACTATTAACAAGCCTGTAACAGAAGAAATCTGGACTGACCTTAAAGCGCTTACTTTAAAGCAACTTTCTGGTTCTAAAAAACTTTATGTAGTAGACGCATTTTGCGGTGCTAACGAAAATACACGTTTAAAGATCCGTTTCATTATGGAGGTTGCATGGCAAGCTCACTTTGTAACAAACATGTTTATCCGTCCTACAGCTGAAGAGCTTAAGACATTCGGAGAGCCTGATTTTGTCGTAATGAACTCATCTAAGATAACTAATCCTAACTGGAAAGAGCAGAAGTTAAATTCTGAAGTATTCGTAGTTTTCAACTTAGAAGAAAAAGTACAAATCATCGGTGGTACTTGGTACGGTGGTGAAATGAAAAAAGGAATGTTTGCTATGCAAAACTTCTACCTTCCATTAAGAGGAGTAGCTTCTATGCACTGTTCTGCTAATGTAGGTACAGATGGTGATGTAGCAGTATTCTTCGGTCTTTCAGGAACAGGTAAAACTACCCTCTCTGCAGATCCTAAGCGTTTTCTAATCGGTGACGATGAGCACGGATGGGATGAAAATGGA
>CAMRAP010000159.1 GCA_947039985.1 uncultured Odoribacter sp. | reverse complement strand
AATTCTTACTCCTACTGATCATTGTAGGCTTCCTACTCTTAATACCAACAGCAACTATGGAATTAAACGGTTTTTAATTCACATCTGTTGCTATTGGCAAATTATATCAAACAACAAAGACACTCAAAACCCTAATTCCCCAAAGCAAGCTTTAGCTGTGCAATAGCCTGTGCTGTATCGTTTGTCTCAGCTTGTAGACTCACAAATTTACTACCTACAATGGCACCACTAGCATATTTACAGCTCGTTTCAAAAGTTTGTTTGTTGCTAATTCCAAAACCGATCATTCTGGGATGATGGAGTTGTAAATTTTGAATTTTCTCAAAATACTTTTCCTTCTCTCCTTCAAAATCTTGCTGTGCCCCAGTAGTTGCAGCAGAAGATACCATATAGATAAAACCATCCGTATTTTGATCGATCAAACGAATACGTTCTTCGCTGGTTTCAGGAGTAATCAGCATGATGATATGAACACCATACAGCTCAGCAATCGGTTTAAATTCGCTCATATACTCAGCAAATGGTAGGTCTGGAATAATCACACCATCAATACCGCAAGCCGCACACGCCTTACAAAAGTTTTCAAATCCATATTGCAATATAGGATTAAGGTATCCCATGAAGACCAAAGGAATTTCCACCTCTTGACGAACATCTTTCAATTGGCTAAATAAAAGTTTCAACGACATTCCATTTTTTAAGGCTTGAGTAGCCGCATTTTGGATAACAACACCATCAGCCATGGGATCAGAGAAAGGTATACCAATCTCAATCATTGAAACTCCATTTTGCGCTAAGGTTTTAATCACCTCTACGGTATTATCTAAGCAAGGATATCCGGCACAAAAATAGATGGATAATAGATCCTTTTTATTGCTGTTGAATAAAGTATTTATACGGTTCATACGTTTTGTTTTAGTTCGTTTAAAAATTGTGATAGTTTATGGCAGTCTTTCACTGCTGGAGACAGTTCAAAACAGCTATTTAGGTCGTAACCGACTAATTGATTATGCTGAAATTGTTTTAATTCATGGAGGTTTTCAAGGCTAATCCCACCACTCAATAAAAAGGGGGTGTCGCCCTTGTATTGCTGTAATATATTCCAATCAAAACACTGCCCTGAACCTCCTATCGATTCAGATTTTGTGTCAAAAATAAAGTAGCTACATTGGTTTTTATAGGCTTCCACTTGATTTAAATCCTCCTTCACTGCAATAGAAAAGGCTTTGATAAGCTTGTATCCTGCCCCATTCAACTGTTTCACTAAAACGGGCGATTCATTCCCATGTAATTGGATGTATTCCAAGCGAAACTGTTTAGCTATGGAGAGAATGGTATCCAAATTTTCATCGACAAATACCCCTACACGCTTTGCATTCTGCGGTAGATAATCGGGCAAAACATCCACATAACGAGGAGATTTTGGATAGAAAATAAATCCCATAAAATCCACCCCCAAGCCTTCCACTTCTCGGATATTTTCCCCCTTTCGCATTCCACACACTTTGATAATCATAGCCTTTTGTTTTCAGTGATGCGATTAATTTCATGAATAAAACCTTGCAAGGTCTCTCCGGCTTTTTCTGTTTTCATAAAGGTTTCACCAATTAGGAAACCTCGAAAACCAAGTCCACGCAATTGCTTGATGGTTTCAGGTTCAGAAATCCCACTCTCTGAAATCAATAATAGCTCTTTGGGTAGCTTATCAATCAGTTGGATGGAGTTTGAAATGGAGGTCACAAAGGTTCCTAAATTTCTGTTATTCACACCCAACATATCTATGGAAGAATTGATGTGATTCAACTCTCCTTCGTGGTGAATTTCTAAAAGTACTTCCAATTGCAGTTCATGCGCTTTTTCTGCCAAGCGTTTACACTCCTCCACAGTCAGAACAGAGGCAATCAGCAAAATAGCATTTGCGCCAACGGCACGAGCTTCAAACAGTTGATACTCATCGACTATAAAATCTTTGCGCAGGATTGGTATTTCGACCGACTGGCGAATTTGTATAATATCCTCTAAACATCCTCCAAAAAACGAACTATCTGTCAAGACCGATAAAGCAGATGCCCCAGCATGAACATAGCTTTGAGTGATACTCGCCACATCAGCCTTTTCATTTATCCATCCCTTAGATGGCGACCTGCGTTTAAATTCTGCAATAATTCCCGTTGAAGAGTTCGCCAATGCCGCTTTCATGGAGTATTGGCAACACCCTCTCTCCTCTTTTTGCAGTGCGTACACCTTCTGCTGTAGCTCTGAAAGGGACACTTTCCCCTGCTGCTCTGCCACCTCTTGTCGTTTGTGGACTATAATTTCTTGTAATATATCTTGCATACGCTCATTAACTATTTAGTTCGACAAACTTTTTAAAGGATTGCAAAGCCTTTCCACTCTCTAATGATTCTCTCGAAATAGAGATACACTCTTCGATTGATTTATCCGAGCAAAGGGTTTGAATGGCAAAAGCTGCATTGATGATGACTACATTTTTTTGAGCCTCCGTTGCTGTATTGCTGAGTATGTTATGAAAGATGATGGCTGCATCGGCAACACTTTCTCCTCCAAAAAGATCAGACTCTTTGTAGCACTCAAAACCAAGTGATTCAGGGGTATATATCTTTTCACTATCAAGGGTTGCCACCTTAAATGGACTAGTCAACGAAATTTCATCATAACCGTCAAGACTATGAATGATGGTGAAATGAGTATCTGTTGATTGATAAGTGTAGTTATACAGTCGCAACAAAGGCAGATTGTACACCCCCAAAAGTTGATATTTAGGCTGGGCTGGATTCACCAAAGGACCTAGCATATTGAAAAATGTGCGGACTGCAAGCGATTTTCTAACAGAAGCAACTGCTTTCATGGCAGGGTTGAATAACTGAGCATGTAAGTAGCTTACATTAGACTGCTCTAAACTGCGACTCAGTTTGCTCATGTCATGGCTGAATCTTACGCCATAATGCTCCAAGACATTACTAGCACCACTGATTGAACTTGAACCGTAGTTGCCATGCTTAATCACCTGATAACCTGCTCCTGCAACCAAAAAGCAAGATGCCGTAGAGATATTAAAGGTGTTTTTACCATCCCCTCCTGTCCCCACGATGTCAATGGCTCTATCTGTGTCTAAATCCACTTTCATACACATTTCCAATAGAGCTTCTCTAAATCCACATAGCTCGTCAATGGTGATACTTCGCATCAAAAAAACAGTGATCAACGATGCTATTTGTGCGTCTGTGTATTGACCAGAGGTGATCCCTCGCAACATCTCTTTTGCCTCTTCCTTACTCAAATATTTATGCTCAAATAATTGATATAGTATATGTGTCATAGCATTAGTTTTTCATGGTTAACCAGTTGTTTAAAATCTCTTTCCCTTGAGGAGTGAGGATGGATTCAGGGTGAAATTGCAGTCCCCTGACATTGTATTCTTTGTGTTTTAGTGCCATGATTTCGCCCTCCTCACTCAAAGCTGTAATTTCAATGCAATCAGGGAGATTTTCAGGACTAATCACCCACGAATGATAACGCCCCACTTCCAAAGTATCGCCCAGACCTCTAAACAGTTGTGGATCGTCAAGTAGTTTTATTTTGGATTGCACACCGTGATGTACCTCTTTTAAATTCACTAATCTTGCACCGAATGATTCACCTATGGCTTGATGTCCTAGACAGATACCTAAAATAGGTTTGCTAGGAGCATATCTTTTTATGATAGCTAGCAATAGTCCTGCTTCGGATGGAACACCAGGACCGGGACTTAAAATGATGCGTTCAAATTGTTCTATTTCATCCAATGTGATTTTGTCATTGCGCACCACCTCTATATCGCTAAGTCCTAATTCTTTTACGGCATGTACTAGATTGTAAGTAAACGAGTCGTAATTATCTAATATCAATAGCTTTCCCATATGCTTAGTTTTTAAGAGTTACCGCCATATCAATGGCTTTTTTTAATGCTCCCAATTTATTATTCACCTCTTGCAATTCATTTTCTTCATCGCTATGTGCAACAATTCCACCGCCTGCTTGAAACCAAAGTTCGTTGTTGCGACTGACAAATGTACGAATAGTTATGGCTTGGTTGAGTTCACCAGTAAGACCTATAAAACCAATACAGCCACCGTAAGCACCTCGGTTGTGAGGTTCAATTTCGCTAATCAGTTGCATGGCTTTTACCTTGGGCGCACCAGAAAGTGTGCCAGCTGGAAAGGTGTCTATAAAAGAACCCAAAGCATTTGCATTAGGATGCAGTGTGCCTTTTACACGACTCACCAAATGGATAACATGGCTATAATATTGAGGTTCTTTGTAGAACATCACCTCTACATTGCTGCAATTGCGACTGAGGTCATTGCGGGCAAGGTCGACTAACATCACATGCTCGGCATTCTCTTTGGGGTCTGCTAAAAGTTTATCTGTCAACTCCTTGTCGATTATCGTATCCCCCGTTCGA
>CAMRAP010000158.1 GCA_947039985.1 uncultured Odoribacter sp. | reverse complement strand
TCCTGGGTCAGGCAAATCATTCTCTGCAAAAAGAGAAATCGTCAATGTATTTCTCGTAACTGATGATGATATTGCCATTTTAGACCCAGAGGCCGAGTATTCATCCCTTGTAGAAAGACTAAATGGGCAGGTTGTCAAAATCTCTCCACTCTCAAAGCATTTTATCAATCCGATGGATATTGTCATTGACAATACGGAAGAAGAAAACCCACTTATTTTAAAAAGTGATTTTATTCTGTCACTATTTGAGGTAATGATGGGCAAGGTTGAAGCGGACGAAAAGTCCATTATTGATATGTGCTTACAACTTGTGTATCTCCCCTACTTTAAAGACCCTATAAACACGCCTATGCCTATTTTGGAGGACTTGTACCATCAAATACTAGAGCATAATAGCAAGCAGGCCAAGCACATTGCAGACTGTATGGCAATCTATGTCACTGGCTCTTTGAACGTATTTAATCATCGCACCAATGTGGATATTAGCAATCGTGTTGTCTGCTTTGATACGAAGGAACTGGGTAATGCCTTAAAAGAGTTTGGGATGCTGGTTGTACAGGATCAGATTTGGAGCCGTGTTTCTAAAAACAGAAACAACAGAAAATCGACTCGCTACTATATTGATGAAATGCACTTGCTTTTGGGCAAAGAGCAAACAGCCAATTACACCGTGGAAATTTGGAAACGATTTAGAAAATGGGGCGGTATTCCCACTGGTTTAACTCAGAATGTTAAGGATTTTTTATGTAGTCCACAAGTGGCGAATATCTTTGAAAACTCTGATTTTGTGTATCTCCTCAATCAAGCAGGAGGTGATAGAGAAATTTTATCCAAACAACTAAATATATCCCCTCATCAGCTGTCCTATGTGACAAATTCTAGTGCTGGTGAGGGGCTTCTCATTTATGGAAGTATCATCATTCCATTTATCGATCACTTCCCCAAAGATACAGAATTGTATCGTATTATGACGACGAAATTAAACGAGATGGAAAAAAAGGAGAACTAATCTATGAGTGAAGAAAACAACAATATATTTTATGACAATGCCTTGTTAAGAGCGGTAGAAGACAGAAAGTCCAACCGTGACCCTAGCAAAGTAAGTGGTACATTTGTTGATGTGGCAGCAATCAATCAGCTAGCTGAACTGCTGGTAAAAAATCGACAAACCGAACAACTAGAAGTGGTGCAAGGTTTGGTTGACACGATTAATACCATTGAAAAAGCTCTGAATGTGGCAATGGCAGAATTGCAATCGGTAAAATCGCAATTACATAAGCAACAGTTACCAACATCAAGCGTAAAAAACAAGGTACTTGAAGATGTGCAACAGCTAGAAAGTGGTTTGAAAAAGCTTAAAAATCAGCTAAATCTCATCAAGCACAAGTTTGCTACCACAGCACAAAACGTTGTGGATGCGATCAAGGAAAAAGGTGTTTCAGCACTGGATAAAACTAGTGAATTTATGAGCCTAAAGGAAAATCTGACAGTCTTAAATACAGGTATCAGAAACAATATCTCTCAAGTGAATAAGAACATCAACACAATCAATTCCATGACGCAGGAACTCAATGCAGCGACCAAGCATATTAAAAATATTGGTCGAGCTATGACGGGAAAAGAACGTGATGGTGATATGGCACAGGCTAGTGCAAACATGGTAAAGCCACTCCAAGCGGTTAAAAAAATGCTTGTGGCCATGGAGCGCAAATCAGCCAATTCAGTTGAGAAAATTGAAGCACTTTCCAAACGTGCAGGACGGGAACAAAGACCATCTGTGCTAAAGCAACTGAAAGAAGAAAAGGCAAAGCCAATCGAACCAACAGCAAATAAACCCAGAGCAAAAGAAATGGCACTTTAGGTGATGGTTTATGCAGAATAAATTAAAAACTTCTAAGCTGAAGCTAGACAAAGCAGAGGAAAAACGGGATAAAGCGAAAGCCAAAATCCCAAAGAGAAAGCAACGTCCTTACGAAAAGGAACTACCTAAGTCTAATGTGGTCGTTTCCGAAAGCAAGGCGAAGCCTAGCCCTAAACTAGATTTTGCAGATAAGAAAGCAAAAGCAAAATTAGATTTCACAGAAAGCAAGAAAAAGTCACCATCTAAATTAGTGGATAAAGCAAAGCCACAAGCTTCTGCACTTGGAAAAATGGCAACACTGCAACAAAACAAGTTGAGTGATCGTCTACACAACGAACTTGACAAAAGTGAAGATGATAACGTGGGTGTAAAAACGGCAAATAGTAGTTTAAAAGGTGCAGAATATGCTACACGCACAGTAAAATCAACCTATCATCATCAGAAATTGAAGCCATATAAGGATTTGGAAAAGGCTGAAAAAGGAGTAAACAAAGCAAATATCAACCACTCTTTTCAAAAGAAAATGGTTGAACATCCTACTTCCAATCCTATATCCAAGTGGCAACAAAAACGAGCCTTCAAAAAGCAATATACAAATGCCTACCGTGCGGGTGGAAATCAAACCTCCACTGCTGTAAAAGGTGTGGTTCAAAAAGGTGCGGATGCTACTAGCAAAGCGATTGTGTCCGTCGTAAAAAATCCGAAAGTGTTGCTTGCCATCGTTGCCATTACACTACTTTTTGTTGTCATTGCGGGTGCATTTTCTTCCTGCTCAGTCATGATGCAAGGCGGTCTCAATGCCGTTGCAGGCACATCTTATGCCTCTGAGGATAAGGATATTATCGCAGTGGACAACAATTATACAGCTCTTGAAAACGATGTGCAGATAGAAATTGACAATATTGAGAGCGACTACCCCGATTACGATGAGTACAGATATAATCTGGATGAAATCAGGCATGATCCCCATGAACTGACAGCCTACTTATCTGCACTATATCAGTATTACGATCCCAGTGAAGTGCAAGGAGAACTTCAAAAAACACTTGATTTACAATACAATTTAGAACTTGAGAGAGAGGTGGAAATTAGGTATCGCACCGAAACCAGAACAGACAGCGAGGGCAATTCTTATACGGTGAGCGTGCCTTATGACTACTATATTCTAAATGCAACCTTAACCAAAAATCCAATCAAAGAGATAGCACAAGCGGAACTCAATGCCGAGCAACTAGAGATTTTCAATGTGCTGTTACAAACCCGTGGTAACAAACCATTGCTATTTGGTGGTGGATCTACGAACACGGATTCCTCCACTGATTTAAGTGGTGTTGAATTTATTGATGGTGAACGTGTAGGCAACCATGCCATTGTTGACATTGCAAAGTCACAAGTAGGTAATGTAGGTGGCCAACCATATTGGTCATGGTACGGATTTGAGAGCCGAGTGGAATGGTGTGCTACCTTTGTGTCATGGGTGCTAAACCAAGCAGGATATAGTGAACCTAAATTCGCCGCTTGCACGTCGCAGGGTATGCCTTATTTTCAATCCCGTGGACAATGGGCAAATGGCAATTACAAAGACATAGCAGCAGGCGATCTTATTTTCATTGACTGGGACAATTCGGGCAATGCCGACCATGTAGGGATTGTAATCGGTACAGATGGCAGTCGTGTCTATACAGTTGAGGGCAATAGTGGGGATGCCTGTCACATTAGAGATTATAGTTTAAACAGCCCAGTCATTCGTGGCTATGGGTTGATGAATTAAAGGAGGTACTATGAGTACGAAGCTACAAAAAGTCTGCAAAGAAATAGAAAAAGCAGAGCAAACCATTTCACAATGGCAAGATAAACTAAAGACCTTACATAAAGAAAAGGTTGATTTGGAGAATCTTCAAATGATTGATTTTCTAAGAAAAAAGAAGGTCAATCACAATGATTTACGCAAAGCCATTGACACCTATCACGACGAACATGGAGCATCAGTGCCACTTAAAATCGAAAGTACAGAGAGGGGAAAATATTGAAAAACTTTAAAAGGCTTACATCTATATTGCTTGTTGCGATGATTATGGTCTCATCATCAACTGTTGCGTTTGCAGAGGGAGGGTCTATCACAGAGCCACAAGAAGTAGAGTATAAAGAATCAACAAAGCCACTTACACCCGATGGGAACTTAACTCTTGTGGATGATATTAATAGTACCGACGAAGAAGATAAACAGTTTATCACTGCGGTTACGAAGGATGGGAACTATTTCTATCTTGTCATTGATAGAAGTGGCAATGAGGATAATGTTTATCTGCTTAACATGGTGGATGAAGCGGACCTTATGTCACTGATGAATGGTGAGCCTGTTACTCCAGAGTTACCCCCTGAACCAAAACCAGAAGTTACTCCAGTGCCCGTTCCTGAAGAAGAACCTAAAAAAAGCACCTTGCCACTTTTGATGCTTGTACTAGCAATGTGTGGTGGAGGTGCTTTCTATTATCTTAAATTTGAAAAAGACAAAAATAGTCATAAAGGTGATACCGATGTAGGTGCCTTTGATGATGAAAATACGGATTATGATTTAGAGGAAGTATTCGACAACACTGATATGAAGCGCATCGCTAAG
>CAMRAP010000157.1 GCA_947039985.1 uncultured Odoribacter sp. | reverse complement strand
GGAACTTTTGCAATGGCTCCTTTTATGGGAGTTTTCGCAGACAAATACAGCAAAAAAAAGTGCATGATTATGTCTCTTCTCGGAGGTGCAGTAGTCATTTTGGGAGTTTTGGGAGTATTCCCTATATTTGATGAATTTCCTCTTATGTTTACGGTGTTTGCAATAGTATTGTACGCATTCGAACCTCTGTTTGAAACGGCTATGCAGGGAAGTTTGAACTTCATTGTTCCGCCTAGATTACTGCCAAATGCAGTTTCTGCGGTAAGTGGTATAACTTCGTTTTCACAGGCGCTAGGGGCTGTTTGTGCAGGTATGGCAATTGCGGTTTTTGGTGTAAAAGGTGCTTTTGTATTTGACTTTTTTACGTTTGTGGTTTCTGCTCTCTTGGTGTGGATGGTGGTGACTGAAATCCCCACTGAATCGCACACTATACTAGGAAAAGGTGTGAAACCCCCATCGTATTTCAAAGACCTAAAAGAGGGATTTAGCTATGTCGTAAATGATAAACCAATTTTATGGCTGCTGATTTTCTTTGCATTTATCAATTTGTGGGTATCGCCGATAATGTTGGCAATACCAATAATTACGATAGATATATTTAACGGAACCGCAATGCTAATGTCATGGTTTGAGGTTTGTCTGGCGCTTGGGATCATTGTAAGTACCATCGTATTGGGATATGTGAAATTCAAATTTAATAGGTACACAGGCAGCTTCTTATCCATCGCTTTAAGTGGAATATCTCTCATAGCACTTTCTCTTTTTGCCAATATATACGTTACATTCGTAGCTATATTTTTTTTCGGAGTCGGACTTGGCATTGTCAATGCATCAATGATGACAATATTCCAAACATATATCCCAACGTATATCCAGGGCAGGTTCTTTTCTATTGTCAACACGGTTGCAGGGGCAGTAATCCCATTGAGTTATGCGATGGTTGGGTTTGTGAGTGACGGTATCGGAATAATGCCATTAATGCTGATCAATGGAGCGATGTTGGTCGTGGGTTCATTCGGGATCCTGTTGGTTCCAAAGATTAAGTCTGATTATGTAATATAAGAGGTCAACTACCAGTCTAATTGTCTATCGACCCTATCTGAAAATCTTCAAGTAGCGTTATCACCAATTTAATGGGGTCTTTGCCCAGTCGTGCTAACTTACGCACAAAATTCACCTATCGGCATACTTAGTTTTGATGTACAAGTTAATTTTGTGTATTATAAGCGAAAGGATGCCTTTGGGAGGGGTTTATCCCCTCCCAAAGGCATCCTTTTCTTAGATATAGAGTGAGCATCCCGCATGGGATATTTCCCACTCGCAGGAAATATTAGATTTAATAATAGGTTTAATTGTTTGAATTAAAGATTTTTATATGATTTTGAATTTTTATAAACACGAATAGACTTTGCCTCGCGTGTACTGTTAGTACTATATTTACAGTTGCCCCAAAGTTATTGCCATAATTGTCAAGTCATCACATTGAGGAGCTCCATCAACGAATTGTTTAACCGAATTCTCTATGCATAAAACAGTCTCTTTAGCTGTTTTGCGTTTGCATTGAGAAATAGCTGCTATTAGCCTTTCGTTCGTATATTGTTCGGTGTTTTTGTTCTCAGCCTCCGAAATCCCATCGGTATATAGTATAAGTTTAGCACCACTTTCCATCACCACTTTCTGTTCACAATAGTTGTAATACGGCATTAAACCAATCGGAAGATTGGCTGTTACTTTTATAAATGAAATGTCATTTTGACAGTTTGATACGATTATAGGCGGATTATGACCTGCGTTACAGAATGTTAACTCTTTGGATTCCAGATCTATCAAACCAACAAAAAGTGTCACAAACATGTTGGACTCATTAACTTCCGAAATCGAGTAGTTCATGCTGTTGACAATCTCTCGTGGTGATGACGATTGTGCCGCCGCACTTCTAAATAGGATACGTGTAATTACCATATACAACGAGGCCGGAATCCCTTTTCCAGCTACGTCTCCAATTATAAAGTAAAGTTTATTGTCACTTATAAAGAAGTCATATAAATCGCCTCCTACTACTCGTGCAGGATCTAGGATCGCGTACAAATCTATATCTTTTCGATCCGAGAATGGGGGGAACTGTTTAGGGATCATGCCCATTTGAATTTCGTGTGCAATATTCAATTCGCTATTAAGTCGTTCCTCTCTTGCTGTGGTATTTTTCAGCTCTTCGATATAGTCAACGAGAGAGCATTGCATATAATCGAACGAGTTGTATAGGTACATCAACTCATTGTTACATTCAATTTTAGGAAGTTCGACGGAGAAATTCCCTATTGCTATCTCCTTTGCAGATTCTGAGAATTTTTCGAGAGGGCTAAGGCTTTTTCGGATAGAAAAATATATGCTAGAAAATAGCAGTATGCACCCTACTAGAAATCCAATAAGTTCAATCATAGCGCTTCTGTTGACCTCTCTCAAAAGTGACTCTGATGAGATTATTGAGCAGATAGACCACCCAGTTTTTGGGATATGAGTATATATGGCGTATGAGAGTTTATTTTTGGCATTAAAATTTATTGTGCCAGTATTCCCTTTTATCATATCTTTACCGATAGTGTTAAAGGCTTCGTTTTTATTTAGTTCTGCACTTTCGAAGATTGTTTTTGCTAGGACTTTCCCGACTATTGGATGTGCTAAATACTCTCCTTTTCGGCTTAACATAAAGCTGTAATCATCGTTTTTTAGTTCGTCAACGATTTTGGCTAGGTTCTTAAGTGTTACGTCTGCTGTTATTACGGCATAAAACGTTCCTTTTTCATCATTCAAGGGGTAGGAGTAAGTCACCATTAATCTTCCGCCCGCCTCGTGGTCAAAATATGGGTCACTCCAAAATCCTTTGCCCATTTGTTCTGGGGTGGTGAACCACTCGGCGTTTTCGTAATCGTAGTCTCTGTCGGTGATTTCCTGTACGTTTAGTGAATCGCTATTCTGTGAGACATACACCATCAAATGGTCTGGGTACACAGAATGGTCTATGTTTTTGAAGGCTATTCCGCTACCATACACTATATCATTATTTTGCACAATCGATTGCAGTATATGTTTTAGTGTCTTGATTGGCAATTTGTTTCCGTTTATTATAGCGGCAATATTAGATAGCGCAACTTCCGCCTCTGTTAGTTGCCCACTTATACGAATGGCTAGGTTCGAAATTTTTTCGTGCGAATTTTCGATGGTGTCGTGGATATTTATTTTCTTTATATGTTGATATTCGAGGAGCATTATAGCTGCAAAAATAATCAAGGTGAATCCAATTACTGTTACACTCAAGCGTGTTGCAATGCGATAATATCTTTTGTTATTCATTTTTTTTTAGTTTGTCATGTTTATATATGCTGAATTCAACTAGCAACTGAATTCAAGTTTGTAATTTGTCTAAATTTTTCATTTGGCGTGAGGTATCCGAGTCTTTTACGAGGAGGATTATTAAGTTTATTTTCAATTCATTTAATCTTCTTTTCGGTCATATCACTAAATCCGTACCCTTGGGGATATATTGCCTGATGGGTTCATTTGTATTCTTATTAGCTCCACGCTCCCATGAGTGGTATAATTACAAAAATAGAACATTATTTCCAATTTCTGCGCTATATCCTCATGCTTTGCAAATTATTTTCCATTCTCAGCCGTTATAGTCTGTATTAAGTGTTGAACAGTAAGCATCCAAAGTAGCTGCATTGTATAATTAACTGATAAATGAGTCTCTGTAAAAAGTCTGCCATTACTCTCTGTAATTTTTTTTGATGCATTTAGCCAATTATTTCACATAAGTAGTTCAACAAAATTAGTTATCTATATTAGAATACTTAACCCACATAGCATCCCTTATATCAATTAACCTGCTGTTAATCAGTAGTCAATTCTTTTGAACACCAGTTTCATGTGCCACACAAAAGGGTTTTCAGCCCCTTTCATCTATAAATACAGGGTTTTCAGTTGTTTTCGTTGATCTTTTTTATGATTTGATGAAGGATAAGTTGCAATGTGTGTTAAGGATTTTTGATTTTATGAAACTATCGAAGGACTATTTAGGCAAACTACCCAAGGAACTGTGGAGTTGTCGGTAACCGATAAAATCTGGGAGATTATACTTGATATCGTTGCAATCATAGCTAATCTATTTTCTGCTGATGAAGAAAAAATCATCAAGAATATTGTCAATAACAACGAAAAATGTAAGTGGATTTTGAGATATTCGAATTTAGGAAAACCGCGTGAAATTACTTGCGAAACTTAAGGTAATAATAGATCAAACGATAGCGGAGAATGGATATTGGCATCATTTTGATATAGCTCAACTTCACCAGATCAGCGCATATACAAAGTACCTTATAACTAGAATGTTACACGCGCATGAGCGAAGGTAAAAATATCATTTTGACAAAATATAATAAATAATGCTGATTAAAAGAAAAGCTTAGTTTCTTTTAATCAGCATACATT
>CAMRAP010000156.1 GCA_947039985.1 uncultured Odoribacter sp. | reverse complement strand
CGATAATCGCTTAGAGGGTCGGTTGGCCGAGCGGTCAGGCAACGGTCTGCAAAACCGTGTAGAGCAGTTCGACTCTGCTATCGACCTCAAGCCAGTTACAGTATTGTAGCTGGCTTTTTTAATTTATATTTGTTTTAATTTAGCTTGTCTTATGTCAGAAATTATAATTTATACAGACGGTGCTGCTAGTGGAAATCCAGGGCCAGGAGGCTTGGGGGTTGTACTAAAGTCAGGTGTACATCGAAAGGAGATTTCTGTTGGATTTAGGCATACAACTAATAATCGAATGGAGTTGTTGGCTGTTATTTTAGGACTAGAGGCATTAAAATTGCCTGATATGAATGTAACAATTTATTCTGATTCTCGCTATGTTGTGGATGCCATTGAGAAGGGCTGGGTGTTTGGATGGGAGAAGAAGCGATTCAAGGATAAAAAAAATCCAGATCTATGGAAACGCTTGCTACAAATCTATAGAAAACATCAGGTGAAGCTTATTTGGATAAAAGGGCATGCCAATATCCCAGAAAATGAACGCTGTGACGAACTAGCTGTACAAGCATACAAAACTTCTAAACTTTTGATTGATTCATATTATGAGTCTGAAGCCATATGATTATGGGCTTGTATTTCGTAAATAGATCAACACAAGGCTCAATATTTTAATGGCAATAAGCTGTATAAAAATCGAATAAGGATTTTTTTCAATATTAGCCTAAAAAAAAGGCAAATTCATAGCTTTGTAAAATTTTTAATTTATACTTTTGCGGTGATTTAAATGGCTGAGGAGGCTGTGAAAAAAGTGTTTGTTTTAAATAAAACTTTGTAATGAAAAAAATATTAATACTTGGAGCCGGAGGGCAAATCGGATCAGAATTAGTTCCTCACTTGAGGGCTATTTACGGAAATAACAATGTTGTAGCAGCAGACATTAGTGCTGAAAAATGTAAGGTGTTAGCAGAAGCTGGTCCATTCGAAGAGTTGAATGCACTAGACGGCGAGGCATATTCAGCTATTGTTAAGAAGTATAACATTGACACTATTTTCAATATGGTGGCATTATTGTCAGCAACTGGCGAAAAAAATCCAAAGTTGGCATGGGATATCAACATTGGAGCACTGTTAAACTCTTTGTATATTGCTAAAGATAACAATTGTGCTGTTTTTACGCCAAGTTCTATAGGAGCTTTTGGAAATGATACGCCTAAAAACAATACACCTCAAGACACTTTACAGCGTTCAAATACAACTATATACGGAGTATGTAAGGTTACTGGCGAATTATTGAGTGATTACTACCATCATCGTTTTGGAATAGACACTCGTAGTGTACGTTTCCCTGGATTAATTTCGTATGTAACTATGCCTGGTGGTGGAACAACGGACTATGCGGTAGAAATCTATTATGATGCCATCCGAAAAGGTGCGTTTACTTGTAATATTGACAAGGGAACCTATATGGATATGATGTATATGCCAGATGCACTAAACGCAGTTGTTCAATTGATGGAAGCAGATCCTAGTAAATTGAAGCATCGTAATAGCTTTAATATTGCTGCGATGAGTTTTGATCCAGAACAAATTGCTGCAGAAGTTTGCAAGCATATTCCTGACTTTAAAATGGAGTACAGCGTTGATAAAGTGAAGCAAGCTATTGCAAATAGCTGGCCTAATAATATGGATGACACTTGTGCACGTGAAGAGTGGGGATGGAATCCACAGTACAACTTAAAGAGCATGACAGAAGATATGCTTGATAAAGTAAAAAAACAATTTGATGCCGGATTAATTTAACATCCGAATCAATCCATGATATGTTAAAAGACTGTTTTAAATGAAAGTTTAAAGCAGTCTTTTTTTATTGCAAAATAGTGATAATTAGCAGTCAGTCTAAAAAACTGCGAAAAACTTCAATATATTCTAATTATAATCATTAAATTTATGCCATCATAAAGAGATCATCTTTAAATCTAGGAGTATGAGCAAAAAAGAAAAGAAAATTGAGCCATCAATGAATAAGGTAGAGATACGAGATAGAATTGGAAAAATGATGGCAAATCATCCCAAAGAGAGTTTCAATTATAAACAATTGGCTACGCGAATGCAGTTAAAGAGCATGGATATGAGACGATTGATATCTGTTGTGCTTCGTGAGATGGCTGATACTGGCGAATTGACTGAACTGTCTACAGGTCGCTATAAAATAAAACATTCGGAATTATATCTTGTAGGAGAAGTTCAATTAACCGCTAAGGGGGCTGCATATATCATTTCAAAAGAGAGTACGGATGATATTTTTGTTCCTTTTTCTAGTTTAAAGCATGCTCTAAATGGTGATATAGTTAAAGTATTAGTCTATGCCCGTAGTCGTAGCCGTCGACCAGAAGGAGAAGTTGTAGAGATTTTAGAGCGAAAAAAAGCGACATTTGTTGGCGCCATACAGATCAGCGAAAACTATGCTTTTATGATACCAACAGGAAAGCAGTTGCCATATGATGTATTTATTCCCATGGAATGTTTAAATGGTGCAGAAGATGGCAACAAGGTGGTTGTGCAGATCAAAGAGTGGCCTGAAAGTAATAAAAATCCACGAGGAGAAGTCATCACAGTATTAGGAACTCCAGGAGATAATGATACAGAGATGAATGCAATTATGGCAGAATATGAACTGCCAGTGAAATTTCCTTCCACCGTATTGAAAGCAGCTGAAAGGATTCCTTTGGAAATCCCCGAAGAGGAGATTCTAAAACGTAGAGATTGTCGCC
Source organism: uncultured Odoribacter sp. (assembly GCA_947039985.1). Taxonomy (GTDB): domain Bacteria; phylum Bacteroidota; class Bacteroidia; order Bacteroidales; family Marinifilaceae; genus Odoribacter. The sequence goes on along the minus strand of CAMRAP010000156.1, from coordinate 1,770 downwards.
AGATAATGACCTTTACCATAGATCCCAAGGATGCAAAGGATTTTGACGATGCACTTTCTGTGAAAGAACTTGAAAATGGATGTTATGAAATAGGTGTACATATTGCAGATGTTAGCCATTATGTCAAAGAAAATTCGATACTGGACAAAGAGGCTTATGTGCGTGCAACCTCTGTCTATTTAGTTGACCGTACCATTCCAATGCTTCCTGAGCGCTTGAGTAATGGCGTTTGTTCTTTACGTCCAGATGAAGATAAATTATGTTTTTCTGCCATTTTTAAAATGGATGCAGAGGCAAAGATATTAGATACTTGGTTCGGTCGTACGATCATACGTTCCAATAAACGCTTTGCCTACGAAGATGCGCAAGAGATTATCGAAGGAGCAGAGGGAGATTGCAAAAAAGAGGTTTTATTATTGAATGATTTAGCCCATAAATTAAGAAGTGAGCGATTTAAAACGGGAGCAATAGATTTCGATCGTATAGAGGTTAAATTCAACTTAGACGAAAAAGGACGTCCTACTGGAGTTTATTTTAAGCGCTCTAAAGAAGCGAATAAACTGATTGAAGAGTTCATGCTTTTAGCCAATAAAAAGGTGGCTGAATTTATAGGAAAACCGACTCCTGGAAAGAAAGCAAAAACATTTGTATATCGTATCCACGAGCAACCACTGCCTCAAAAGCTAGAGGATTTCAACCGCTTTATCTCTCGTTTTGGTTATGGACTTAAAACAGGAAGTCGCAAGGCTTTAACCTCTTCAATGAACAACTTGATGCAAGAGGTTAAAGAGAAGCCAGAGCAGAATATTGTGGAAACATTGGCCGTAAGAACGATGGCAAAAGCAGTCTATTCGCCAGAAAATGTAGGGCATTATGGACTAGCTTTTGATTACTACACTCACTTTACCTCGCCTATACGTCGTTATCCAGATGTTATGGTGCACCGTTTATTACAGCGTTATTTAGATGGAGGGCGATCAATTGCTACCGATAAATGCGAAGATTACTGTAAACACTCTTCAGACATGGAGCAGGTTGCCGCTAATGCAGAACGGTCGTCTATTAAGTATAAGCAAGTAGAATATATGTCGGACAGGCTTGGAATGGATTTTGAAGGAACGATTTCAGGGGTTACACAGTGGGGATTTTATGTAGAATTGGATGATTCAAAGTGTGAAGGCTTGGTATCAATACGAGAGTTGGATGACGATTTTTATGAGTTTGACGAAAAGAACTATTGCATTGTGGGGCACAATAAACACAAAAGATATCAACTGGGTGAAAAGGTGCTTATTCGTGTGGCAAAAGCAAACCTTATTTCTCGACAGCTAGATTAGCAATTGGTGGGGAAAATTGGCGAAACGAAGCAAGAAGATAGCGCTGATTTTTCAAAGAAAGAAACTCCTGCACCAGATTCTTCATGGAGACATAAAGGAAAAAGTAAAGGAGGGGCATCTAAAAATAAAAAAAGTAGAAGATAGCGTATTTATATATAAAAGAGCATTCAATAAGGATGTGTGGTGTGACTGTATTTAATTTATTATGATTTCATTTTCAATTTGTTTATTGGCATTAATTGTTGGTTATTTCGTCTATGGCCGTTATGTTGATAAGGTTTTTTGCCCCAATATAACACAACAAACACCGGCAATAGCTAAGAATGATGGAGTGGATTATATGCCATTGCCAACTTGGAAGGTGTTTATGATTCAATTCTTAAACATTGCTGGCTTAGGACCAATATTTGGAGCTATTATGGGTGCAAAATTT
>CAMRAP010000155.1 GCA_947039985.1 uncultured Odoribacter sp. | reverse complement strand
GATCGTTCATGGTTCGATGATGTTTTTATATATTATTCTAGGTGTAGTTTGCCTATTAGTATTACCTTTGTATAATCGAAATTTTGATAAAAAACAGTAATAAAATATAGATGGAATCTGCTGAACTAATTTTTTCCTACTTTCCTGACTTAACAGATGATCAAAAAGGTAAGTTTTTACAACTAGGAGAGCTGTATCGTGATTGGAATACTAAAATTAATGTGATTTCTAGAAAGGATATGGACTCCTTTTGGGTGCATCATGTATTACATTCATTGGCTATTGCCAAGGTGATACAATTTTGTCCAGGTACAAGGATTATGGATGTTGGAACGGGAGGAGGATTTCCCGGAATACCTTTGGCTATCCTATTTCCAGAATCTGAGTTTTATTTGGTTGATTCAATCGGGAAAAAAATCAAAGTGGTAGAGGGGGTGAGTGATGCTTTGGGGCTTAAAAATGTGAAAGCAAAACAGACAAGGGTAGAGGATGTTCAAGAGAAGGAAGATTTTATTGTTAGTCGAGCAGTAACTGCTTTCCCAGATTTTGTTGGATGGGTAAAAGATAAAATTCGTCGTCCTTCTCAAAACCATTTGAGCAATGGTATATTATATCTTAAAGGTGGAGATTTTCAAGAGGAGTTGAAAGCTTTTAAAGGACGTACCACACTTTATGAACTTCCAACTTTTTTTTCTGAAGATTTTTTTGAAACTAAGAAAATCATTCATTTGGCTTTCAAATAAAGTGGAGCTTTGGGCATTAAAGTAAACTGAATTAAAACTAATTAAACTATAAAAATAGCCTTGACCAATTTGATCAAGGCTATTTTTACATGATAATGAAGTTGCCATCGGGGTATTTTCCAACCCATGAGCATGCCCATCGACCACTTTTATTGATTTCGTAGATACGTGAAAAAAAATCTTTTTCACCTAGAAGGTGTTCAATGCAAGCCCAAGCTGTATCTCGTTTGATAAAATTTAAAATTTCTTCCTCAATACCTGATTGATCTTCGCCAGTTTCCTGACCAATTTTATCTTCAAGATCGCATATTGCTTCATAAACTTGATTCCCAATAGCTAGACTAACTGCTTCAAATATAGTGTCAATCTGTTGCTCTGTTAATTTAGACAAGGCTTTCTTTTCGATTTTTTCAGAATGATAACCCCACACCTTCATCATTTGTTCTCCGTGAATATCGCAAGCCTCCCAAATGGTGTCTACAACCCAAAATTTGGTGGATGGAGTTCCTGTTTGTTTTAGCCATTCGATACTTTTTATTTGGCTGATGAAGTTGTCTATAATTGATTGTTGTGATGATTTCCAAAGCATATTCTGACATTTAATTTGTTTACAAAAGTAGCAAAAAATAAAGCGATAAACAAAGGTGATTTGCTTCATAGTAGAATCAATTCTTTGTTTTTTTGTTTTTGCTTTGGGAAAAGAGTAACTTTGCCATTCTAAACTAGATTAGTTTTTCCTAATTTATTTGGATGTAAAATAGTTAAAAACAAGATACAATGAGCTTTACAGAACTAAGTGAACAAGAAATTATTCGGAGAAATTCCCTAAGTGAGTTAGAAAAATTAGGGATAGATGCATATCCAGCAGCAGAATTTAAGGTGGATGCTTACGCAGTTGATATTAAAGAACAATTTGATGATGCGATGGAGCCTAAAACAGTTGTTATTGCTGGTCGGATGATGAGTCGCCGAATCATGGGTAAAGCTTCGTTTTTTGAACTACAAGATACTACTGGACGTATTCAAGTATATACAAGTCGTGATGATATCTCAACTGATGAGGCATCAACGGCTTACAATATTGTCTTTAAAAAATTAATGGATATTGGAGATATCGTGGGAGTGAAGGGTTTTGTGTTTCGTACACAGGCTGGTGAAGTTTCAGTGCATGCAAAAGAGTTGGTTATGTTGTCAAAATCTTTGCGTCCATTGCCTATTGTTAAGGAAAAAGATGGAAAAACATTTGATGCTTTTACTGATCCTGAACAGCGATATCGTCAGCGTTACCTAGATTTAATTGTAAATCCACAAGTAAGAGATGTTTTTGTGAAGCGTACAAAAATGATGAATGCTATTCGTGAGTTTTTCAATTCTAAAGGATATTTGGAGGTAGAAACTCCAGTTTTACAGTCAATACCAGGAGGTGCTTCAGCTCGTCCATTTATCACTCATCATAATGCTCTTGATATTCCTTTGTATTTGCGTGTAGCGAATGAGCTATATTTGAAGCGTTTGATTGTTGGTGGTTTTGATGGTGTTTACGAATTTTCTCGAAATTTCCGTAATGAAGGTATGGATCGTACTCACAATCCTGAATTTACTTGTATGGAAATCTACGTAGCCTATAAAGACTATTTGTGGATGATGGATTTTACTGAGGAGATGATTGAAAAGGCTGCTATAGCAATCAATGGAACTGCAAAAGCAATATGTGGTGAAAATGAGATTAATTTTCAGCGTCCATTTAATCGTGTGCGCATGTCGGATGCTATTAAAGAGTATACTGGATATGATATTGAAAAGATGTCAGAAGAGGAGTTGTATGAGGCTTGTGTGAAGATGGAGATACCTGTTGATAAAACCATGGGTAAAGGGAAATTAGTAGATGAGATTTTTGGAGAAAAATGTGAGGCACACTATATTCAACCTACCTTTATTTATGACTATCCAAAAGAGATGTCGCCATTGACAAAGAAGCATCGTGAAAATCCAGAGTTGACGGAACGATTTGAGTTATTCGTAAATGGTAAAGAGTTGGCGAATGCTTATTCTGAGTTGAATGATCCTATTGATCAGTTGGAGCGTTTTCAAGATCAGTTAAAACTACAAGAGAGAGGGGATGATGAAGCGATGTTTATTGACTATGATTTTGTACGTGCTTTGGAGTATGGAATGCCTCCAACCTCTGGTATGGGAATAGGTATCGACCGTTTATGCATGTTTCTGACCAATAGTTCATCTATCCAAGATGTGCTATTTTTTCCACAGATGAAGCCAGAAAAGAAAGCAGTTGTAGATAGTGATGATAAGTATGAAGTGCTTGGAATACCCAAAGAGTGGATTACTGTGGTGAAGAAAGCTGGTTTTAGTGCCGTGGATGATTTGAAAGCCGTGGAAAATATAAATAAATTGCATCAGCAACTTTGTGGTATCAATAAAAAAGAGAAATTAGGATTAGCTGGATTGACTCCTGAAGATGTTAAACATTGGTTGAGTTAATTGACTTATTCAGCTTAAATATATAGGAATGATAATACCTGAAAATCCGAGAATAGCAGTTGTAGGTGGAGGAAGTTGGGCTACAGCGATAGCCAAAATATTGACAGAGACCAATGATCACATCAATTGGTTTCTACGGAAAATAGATACGATAAATGCTTTTAAAGAGTTAAAGCATAATCCTCGTTATATGTGTGCCGTGGATTTTGACTTAGAAAAGATTACTTTTACAGATGATTTAGATCAATTAATTGCTAATTCAGATGTGATTATTTTAGCAATACCTAGTGCATTTATAAAGGATGTTTTAGGGAAATCAATTTTACCTTTAAAAGATAAAATTGTAGTTTCGGCTATCAAAGGCTTAATTCCAGATGAGAATTTATTGATTGCAGAATTTTTGAATCAAGACTATAATGTACCTTTTGAACAGATTGTTGTAATATCTGGCCCTTGTCATGCAGAAGAGATAGCCTTAGAACGCTTGTCTTATTTGACATTTGCTAGTAATGATACTCGCGTGGCGCGTTTAGTTTCACAGGTGTTTAGTTGTCATTATGTAAAAACGTCCATTTCTGACGATATTTATGGAACAGAATATGCAGCTGTAATGAAAAATATAGTGGCTATTGCAGCAGGTATATGTCATGGATTACGGTATGGAGATAATTTTTTGGCCGTTCTTGTATCAAATGCAATCCAAGAGATAGAGCGTTTTGTGGCTGCAGTACAGCCACAAGAACGAGATATTAAAAGCTCTGCTTATTTAGGAGATTTGCTAGTAACTTCTTATTCACAATTTAGTAGGAATCGTACTTTTGGGACAATGATAGGAAAGGGATATTCTGTAAAATCTGCACAGTTAGAGATGTTAATGATTGCAGAAGGATATTTTGGGGTAAAAGGAATCAAAGAGATCAATGATAAATATATGGTGCATATGCCCATTACAATGGCTGTGTATAATATTCTTTATGAGCGAATTAGTCCAGCTTTAGAGATCCGTTTATTAACTGAAGAACTACGATAATTTTACAACTATGTTTTCTTGTATTGAAGTAACTGATAAAAAGACAGAAAAGGTTTTTATTGAATTGCCTTTAAAATTGTATAAGGATAGTGCATATTGGGTTCGTCCTTTAGATCATGATATAAAGAAGGTGTTCGATAAAGAGAAGAATCCTTGTTTTAAAGAGGGGGGAGAATGTATACGTTGGGTACTTCAAGATGAAAAAGGAGAATATGTGGGGCGAGTGGCTGCTTTTATCAATAAGAAGACCTATCAGTTGGA
>CAMRAP010000154.1 GCA_947039985.1 uncultured Odoribacter sp. | reverse complement strand
GCGGTCTTTATTATATGCCCAAAGGAAGAACTTCGCCACGAGAGTTGGAAATTAAATCTGAAATTGATAAAATATATACAGATATGCCATATTATGGAGTAAAAAGAATGAGCGCAGGATTAAGACAGTCAGGACATGCTGTTGGTGAAAAACTCGTACGCAGGTGCTTTAAAGTGGACTTCCAAATTTAAACCGCACAAAAGGTTAGGCTGGACAATCCGCTCCAAATTGGTTCTTCGTCAAATTTGGTGCACGCTTATTATCAATTATTAGTTTTAATAGTGGCTCTGAATGCCCTCAAGTCAATTATTCAGAAGAACAATCGACAAATATTTTATGATTTAAAACATGAAAATTGAATAGTCTTTAATTGCGTCTGCAACTTACTTATTATCACTTATTTTATAGCGGATTTTATCGTCTAGGATTGCACCAAATTTGACGAAGAACCAATTTAATCGGTATTTCCAATATCGTCTGGAACGCTAGAATATTCTTCTAAAGATATTTCAATTCCACCTGAAGGCAATTCGATAACTTCTAATATATCGAAATAATCCAACATGCCAGCTGGAAATAATAAACGTAATAATTTCTCTTTAAGTAAACTCATAAGTATTGGTATTAGTACACAAAGATAGAAGCAAAAGCTGAATATTCGCTATCGCTCACACATAGCTTTTGCGTGTGAGCCCCATTTCGCCTTCTAAGGCGGCATTGAGTATTGTTTCTAACAAAGGTGAAAAGCACCATCTTTACCTAATAAAGGTTTTCCTGAGCGAACTTGCTCGACTACTTTAGCTTGAAAAGCTTTTAAATCAAATTCTTCCATAATGTAAAAATAAACGGTGTTAAGATAATAATTTTTTATCTACTGGCACAGTTTATTTTACAGTTTCGACAGCCCCTCTTCAAATATCATATTTACAATCGCTTAACGGATCTCAGCACCCAATTGATGCTTGTAAGTTCCCATTAACTTATTCATGATCTTATCAATTTGCTTATCTGTAAGTGTTTTCTCTGTATCCTGAAGAGTAAAGCTCACGGCATACGATTTTTTGTCTGCTCCTAGTTTTTCTCCTTCGTAGACATCAAAAAGAGTCACAGATTTCAATAGGTTCTTTTCAGTGCGCATAGCAATGTCTCTGACCTCTTTAAAGCTGTTTTTTTTATCTAGCAATAAGGCTAAATCACGTTTTACAGCAGGAAACTTAGGTATAGAGGTAAAAGAAACTTTATGGCTCTTCATTGCTTTTAGTATCTTCTCCCAAGAGAACTCAGCATAATAAACTGCTTGTTCAATATCTGCTGTTTTTAAAACCTTGCTGCTTAGCATACCAACTGTTAGGATGTGCTTACCGTTTTGAACGTATGTCAGTCCTTCGCTATAAATATCTTCGCTTGTTTCATCCATGCTAAGTGTATCTATTTTAAAACCCAAACGACTTAATATCATTTCAGCATAGCATTTGATATTGAAAAAGTCAGTCTTTTGCTCCTTACTATTCCACGATCCTTGCGTTTTATTACCAGTGATGAATAGCGATAATTTATCCTCTTCCTTGTACTGTTTTAAATTCTCTCCGTCCTCTTTTTTATGGAATGTATATGATTTTCCAAACTCAAATAGGCGTAGACTAGCATTTTTACGGTTGATGTTATAAGCGATACTTTCTAAACCTCCGAATAGTAGGCTTTGACGCATGGCGTTAAGGTCTGAGCTAAGTGGATTGAATAATATAATGGTATTTTCTGGTTTATAGGTCTCTAAATTCTCAAAATAAGAAGACTTAGTCAGCGAGTTATTCATGATTTCGTTGAAACCGTTAGCTGCTAAGAAATCAGCAACTTTGTTTTTCAATTGATAATCATCTGGCTTCTTTGAGTAGCTAAGGGTTGAATTCACCTTACTTGGTACTTCAATATTATTGAAACCATAGATACGTAGAATATCTTCAATCACATCAGCCTCACGACGTACATCTACACGATAAGGGGGGATATGTAGCAAAAATCCTTTCTCATCTTCTCTTACAATCTTCATCTCTAAAGATTGTACTATATTTTTGATAATATCATTTCCAATAGCTTTTCCAAGTAAACGGTCTACATTAGCATATTTTATCTCCACTTCAAAATCAGCAATAGGAGTAGGGTAGAGGTCAATGATTTCAGATGCAATAGAACCGCCTCCAATCTCTTGGATTAATAAGGCTGCACGTTTTAGTGCATAGATAACCATATTAGGGTCTACACCTCTTTCAAAATGGAAAGAAGCATCCGTATTTAAACCGTGACGGCGAGCTGCTTTCCGAACAAAAACAGGGTCGAAATATGCACTTTCAAGAAATACATTTGTAGTCGTATCTGAAATGCCACTCTCTAAACCACCAAATACACCAGCGATACACATAGGTTCTTCACTGTTACAAATCATGAGGTCGTTTTCGTTCAATTCACGTTCAACACCATCTAAGGTGGTGAACTTTGTGCCAGTTGGAAAACTGCGAACAAGGACTTCATTTCCTTTGATTTTATCTTTATCAAAAGCGTGAAGCGGTTGACCAAGCTCAAATAGAACATAGTTAGTGATGTCAACGATATTATTAATGGGTTTTAATCCAATTGCTTTTAAGCGAGTTTGTAACCACTCTGGCGACTCTTGTACTTTTACGCCTTCGATACATACTCCTGCATAGCGTGGACAAGCCTCTGGACGTTCTATTTTGATTATTGTTCCAGTCTTGTTGCTGTCTACTTTAAAAGCATCTACTGATGGTAGGGTATATTGTATCTCTTGCGTTTGTTGTAAATAAGCAGCCAAATCACGAGCCACTCCAATGTGCGAAGCTCCATCAATTCGGTTGGGCGTGATATCTACTGCAATCGTATAGTCGTTGGTGATATTATAATACTCGGCAGCTGGAGTTCCTACTTTAGTATCTTGTGGTAGCACAATGATACCATCGTGAGAATTACCTACACCGATTTCATCTTCTGCACATATCATTCCTTCTGATTCTTGACCACGTATCTTTGATTTTTTGATAGCAAACTCATTGTCACCATCATAAAGCGTAGTACCGATAGTAGCCACCACCACTTTTTGTCCTGCTGCAACATTGGCAGCTCCACAAACAATAGGAGTCAGTTGACCATCACCTAAATCTACAGTAGTAATATGTAGGTGGTCAGAATCGGGGTGGTTTTCGCAGGTCTTCACTTCACCGATAACTAATCCTTTTAATCCTCCACGGATGGATTCAAATTTTTCGAAACCGCCAACTTCCAATCCGATGTCAGTTAATATTCTACTGATTTCTTCAACACCTAAATCAACTTTTAGATAGTCTTTTAGCCAGTTTAAAGATATATTCATTTTTTTCGATTATTGATAGGTTACTTTAGCTTTACAAGGGTTTGCCTTTAGTGTAGCTTGTCTTGCAACCTGATTAATTTATTGTTATTTCTTTCTTATCCTTAGCAAATCTCTAACATTCTTTCTATTGGCTTTAAGGCCTTTTCTCGAATGTCTTCTGCAATTTCAACAACATATTGCTCTTTTTCAAGCGCTTCTAATGTGTTTTGTAGCGTTACCTTTTTCATCTGTCCACAGATTGTTTGGGGATAGATAAGGATAAACTCTTTATTGGGACTGTCTTTTTGTAATTTATGGATAGTTCCAAGTTCGGTAGCTATTATAAATTGTTTCTTTGGAGATTTTGCTGCATGTTTTACCATCCCTGCTGTAGAATACATATACGCTTGTGGTAGATTCAATATTCTATCATCATGCGAACAATTCGATTCTGGATGTATCAGTATATCTGCATCTGGATACTCTTTACTTTTTTCTAAAACCATCTCTGTCGTAATCCGCTCGTGTACACAACAATCACCCGCCCAAAGTTCCATCTCACGACCTGTCTTTTTCATAATCCAAGCACCGAGGTTTTTATCTGGAACAAATAAAATCTTTTTGTCGCTAGGTATACTTTCCACTACTTGTAGTGCATTTGCAGAGGTGCAACAGATATCCGTCCAAGCTTTTACCTCAGCAGTTGTATTCACATAACTAACCACAACACCTGCTGGATTTGCTTTTTTCCACTCTCTTAAATCGTAACCTGTAATACTTTCAGCCAATGAGCAACCCGCAAATCTAGCAGGTATTAATACCTTTTTATTCGGGGATATAATAGCAGCAGTTTCTGCCATAAAATGTACTCCACAGAATACAATGATATCAGCATCCGTTTTTGCCACCTCTTGTGAAAGTCCTAATGAATCTCCAAGGTAGTCGGCAATATCCTGTATTTCAGGACGTGTATAATAATGTGCCAAAATAACAGCATTCTTTTCTTTCTTTAAATACTGTATTCTATCTATGATTTCTTTATCCGTCATAACTTTTTCATTTGCGAGTTCAAAGATACATGATAATTTTGAATTCCTATGCAGACATATCAAAATTTATAATACTGGACATCCTAATTAAACTTGCACAAAAAGTTCTCTTACCCGTAACCGTCCAAAGAACTACGTCCTGCATTTCAATATAAAATTTCACAATGCAT
>CAMRAP010000153.1 GCA_947039985.1 uncultured Odoribacter sp. | reverse complement strand
GGTGGTCTTTATGACTTACAATATAAAAATAATGGATACCAAGGTGAATTTTATAGTGCTGGTATTAGTTACGGGTATGGGCTCCGTCTTTCTGAGCATTTGAATATGGAATTTTCACTCGGACTGGGATACCTTGGTACGGATTACAATTATTATAAGGGGGAGCAAGATAATAAGTATTTGGTTTGGCAAAATAATGGTCATTCAAATTGGATTGGTCCAACTAAGCTAAAAATTTCTTTCGTATGGTTAGTGCCTTATAAAAAGATACAATTATGGTGAGTCGTTTAATTATTGCATGTATAATGCTGATACACCTAACGGGATGTGAACGCAGAGCTTTAACTTATAAACAGAAGTTAGGCTATGTTATAGGTATTCGTTCCGACTGGTCTGCTTTGGAAACCAAACCTTTGGGAGAAAGCGTTATGTGTTATCCTCGTGATGGAGGTGCTCCTACTGTTGTGCAAACCAATAGTGTAAATTACACCACGGTGGCGCTTAAACAGGGTATTTATGATATTGTTGTTTTCAATCAAATACCCAGTGATTTTGGGCGATTGAATTTCCGTGGATTAGATGCTTATAATACGTCAGAGATATACGGTGTCCCTATGGGGAAACATGAAAGCTGGGAATCGGATTTATTATGTATCGAAGAGCCTAATTCTTTTGCAGTCCAAAAGCTTGAAGGATTTGAGGTAACCCAAGAGATGGTAGAGCATGCAACAACATCAGCCTTAGAAAACACCGTTATAGATTTCGCCCCTCCCAAAGTAATTTATACGATACATATAAAGATTGAAGTTGAAAATATTCAATACTTACGCTCTGCCCGAGCTACGGTATCGAATTTAGCAGGAAGTTATCGTTTTCATGATTCTCAACGAATCGATAATACAGCAGCCCATCACTTAGAGCAGTGGGAGTTAGTTGTAGATAAAAACGATAAAACCAAAGGGTGTCTCATAAGTGTGATAAATACATTTGGAATTTCAGATAAAGAGATAAAAGAAAAAAAATTAAACTTAAGCATACAATTAAAAGATAAAGATCGTACCGTAGTTTCTGAATCGTTTGGCATTGACAAACTAATAAAGGAGCACGAAAAAGAGATGAAACTATCACTCCCATTAAAAATCACAAACAAACTCCCCGAAATTGATATTGAAGGAGGGGGAGCTGAAGATGCGGGGTTTGATGCAGAGATCGGTGGTTGGGAAGGTGATGTAAATCAAGATGTAAATATATAATCTATAAAAAAAGAAAGAATGAAAAAAGAATTATTTTGTGCTTTAATAGCACTGTCATTAACCTCTTGCGATAAAAGTGATGACATCCAGTCGTTACCTAAAGCAATAGATTTTAACTCCTATACAGGAGTTCCAACAAGTAGGGCTAAAGATAAGTCAAAGTTCATGGGTGGTGATGCGATCAGCGTATCAGCATTTAAACACTACGGTGATTTAAATGAGCAACCATTTGAACCCAATTTCTTTAATAATCTACCTGTAACTGCCGAAGAATCAAGCAGTCTCGCTCCTCTAGAATGGACTTATGATGATACTCGCTTCTGGCCTACATCTCAGAATGTATCATTTGTTGCCAGTCATAACCATCCTATTACCGTGGAGAATGGGAGTGTTATGTTAAAAGATTTCTCAGTTAAAGCATCAGCAACAGAGCAAGAAGATCTATTATGGTCTGGAGTTCCTAATAAAAAAGCGACTGATGGGGTTGTTAACTTTACATTCAAACATGCATTATCAAGAATTGTTTTTACAGCAAAACTAAATCAAGTTTATCAAAATGCAAGACTCTATGTAACAGGTATAACAGTTAATAATGTTGTGAATAAAGGAACATACACCTTTGGAAGCATGACTCCCAATGCGACAACTTGGGCTGCTGGTAGTTGGACTCCTTCGACAATAGCTGCTGATAAAAATGATTACTCAGCTATAAAGTCAGTGGAAGGAATAGTAATAGAAGCAGAACCAAACCCAATTGGTACTTCTCTTCTTCTTTTACCACAAGATATTATTAATAACAAGGGGGTAACGATAACGGTAACCTATAAAATTACATTTGGTATAGATGGTGATATAGAGACTAATGAATTTATTCATACAATTACTCCTGAGAAAAACTGGAAGCAAAATACACAGTATGACTATAATTTAATTTTCTCAATTGATAATGCTATCATGTTTGGAAATGTAACATGTAGTCAGTGGGATGAACCTATAAGTCAAGAATAAAAAATAAACTAACAAATTATGAAGAATATAATATATATAATTTTATCTCTCCTTGTTTTAAATGGTTGTTCGAAAGAGTTTGATTTAGACAACAGCTATTCAGATAATGAAAAAATAGAGTTCAACACCTATACTGGAAATCCTGTTAAAGCATTAGATAAAACACAGTTTGAGGAGAATGATGCGATCAAAGTTAGAGCCTTTAAACATGCTGCAGGTGCTATAGCGGATATTAATTATTTAAAACATTATGGATTTCATGATGAGAAAATAACATTCAATAGTGGTATCTGGGGGTATGTAAACACCCAATATTGGCCAAAAGACAAGCATCTGTCTTTTTTCTCGATCTATCCTTTTGATCAAGTATTTACTGTCATAGCGAACGGAACTTATGGATCAGAACTGCACACTAAAATTAATGTACCGACTGATGCCTCTATACAAAAAGACATTATGTGGGCAGCAACTATGGATAAAAAAAAGGATGACGGTCTTGTAAATTTCACTTTCAGACATGCAATGTCTAGAGTTATCTTTACAGCTGCCCTTGCAGAGGGAAATCCTGATGCAAAAGTTACCATCACAGATATCAATATGCTTGCCAACTCTTGTGGTGATTTTAACCTCCCAAAAGATAACACGACTGGAGGAAGATGGGATGCTTTTTCAACAGAAATAAAATATTCTCCATTCACAAGCACGACTTCTTCTGCAACTGTTACAACAACAGCAACACCTGTTGGTGAATCAATGCTTTTAATTCCACAAACAGTTACAGGTAAGAAAATCACCATTACTTATGATGTAAAATATACAGCCAATGGTCAACCCAATGTCGATTTAACAGGTGAAACATTTACATTCACTCCAACAGCTGACTGGGAACAAAACACTCAATATACATATAATCTAAAGTTTGATTTAAAAAATATTAGTTTTAATGTTGAGAGTGCTATTTCGGAGTGGGACAAAGAAACGGGGCTAATTGAGAAAAAAACTGTCGATTTCCGTACTTATCCTAAAGGTGGTGTATCTAACTCATACATCATAAATCCTGATAATAAAAAGGAAACCGATTTCATTATTCCTATTGCTACTCGTATTAATACGTATTGGGGAGAATTTTATGAAAATATTCTTGCTAATAAAATAGTTCCAGATGATCAGTTAACTGCAGAAATATTATGGAGTGATTTTGGAGAGACAGGCTTAAAGGTATCACTTGTTCAGAATCCTATGAGTCTTGATAATCTGGGATTCACTGCTAATGTTATTCCTGGAGTGGAGGGTAACGCAGTTGTTGCTATCAAAAAGAATGGTGTTATTCTGTGGAGTTGGCATTTATGGATTACTGACTATAATCCAGATGCAATAGCAGCTGCAAACACAGCAACGCCAAATCAATATGTCTATACAGTAACAGGTCAAACAGGTGCAGTTCATCGTTATGCAGATGGTGTTGGAGGTAATAATATCCATGGTGTTATTAATCCTTGGGCTGGAGATTATGCTACCAAATTTATTATGGATAGAAACTTAGGTGCTGTATCTACTGCTACTGCTCCAGATTATGGAAAAGGTAATCTTTATTATCAATTCGGACGTAAAGATCCATTTACGAAAGGGCAGTTTACTAAATATCCTGCTAGTACTGGAGCTCCGATGCAAAGTGCTGTTCTAAATCCGAATAAATTGTACTTAAATGGTTTTACTGATTGGAATACAGCTGAGTCATATCATGGATTGAACATCCCTTGGAATGATAAAATGAAAGTGGATCGATTAACAGAAAAATCTATTTTTGACCCATCTCCTTTAGGCTGGAAACTACCTCTTAATGGTACATTTAGTGACTTTGCGAATACTGATAAAACCTACACTAGCCATTGTGTTAAAAAATACGATGGTCTATCTTATAGAGGTGAAATATTTTTCCCACATTCGGGAGGCTTATTTGGTGGTATTTTCAATAACGATACTAGATCTTATCTATATAATGCTTCACCTCAGAATAATGATGCAGGATCTGCTAGTTGTTTTATGGGAGATAAATCGGATGTATCTACTCTCAACAGAAGATCAACCACGTTACCCGTTCGTTGTATTCAAGAATAATAGATAGTTTTTGTATATACATATTGTAATATACAGCGCTTAATAATACACACAAAAGTTGCAATACTTCACACTGAAAGTATTGCAACTTTTTGGTTATAGACAACTGTTATTTTATGCTAATCCAAGAAAAGGGAAGGTGATTACTTCACCGCCTCAATAGCTCCACCACCAAAAATGCGTTGTGTTATGTTTGCTTCTCCTTTATAGA
>CAMRAP010000152.1 GCA_947039985.1 uncultured Odoribacter sp. | reverse complement strand
TCCCTACACGACGCTCTTCCGATCTTGTAATTCTTGAAAGTGTACAATTTATAAAAGGCGATCAATACAACGTAAACAAAGTGGCAGCTTCTTACTCTCGTTTGCAAGCTTTGAATTTATTTAAGTTTGTTAATATGGTGTTTAAGGAGAATGTAGATGATCCAGATTTTCCGCTTCTAGATTGTGAGATACAGTTAACTCCTATGAAGAGACAATCTTACAATGTGTTTTTAGAAGGGACAAATAATTCTGGAAATATAGGGATAGGGGGAAACTTTTCATATAACCATAAGAATTTATTTAAGGGTGGAGAGAACTTGACCTTGAGTGTATGGGGAGCTTTGAAAAAAGAGACTCTGAGGGAAAATGAAATTTTTAGTACCACAGAGCTAGGTACAGAATTAAGGTTTGTAACTCCTCAATTTTGGGTGCCTATTTTTCGATTGTCTGATTTTCGTCGAAAAAATGCGCCTAAAACCTCAATATCCTTGTCGTATAGTGAGGAACGCACGCAGTTTTATCATCGACAGGTGGCAAGTGCTAAATTTGGCTATTTGTGGAGAAAAGAGAAATGGCATTACGATTTTGATTTAGTAGATTTAAACTATGTATTGATGCCTTTTGTGGATGAAGATTTTATTAATGATTTGAAGAATCTTTATGTAAAGAGTGCATATACAGACCACTTAATTCTATCCGCAAACTTGTCTGCAGTTTACACAGACCAAGAAAGTAGCATGTCAGGCAATTTTAATTATTTTAGAGGTAATTTGGAAACTTCGGGTAATGTTTTGCAGGTCTTTGATAAATTGTTTAGCAAATCAAAAGCACATACAGTAGAAGAACGGTATTATGAAGTTTTAGGTGTAAGATATGCACAATTTGTTAAAGCAGATGGGGAATATCGGTTTAATTATGATATAAATCGTGCTAACTCTCTTATTTCTAGGCTGTTTGTTGGTTTTGGTTATCCTTATGGAAATATGAAAGTATTACCTTTTGAGGAGTCCTATTTTTGTGGTGGTGCTAATGATCTTCGGGCTTGGCATTCTCGAACCCTTGGACCTGGATCTTATGCTCCTCTAGAAGAAGATGAACAATTTCCGAACAGTGTAGGTGATTTTAAATTAGCAGCCAATCTAGAGTATCGATTTAAGTTATTTTGGTTGCTTGAAGGTGCGATGTTCTTAGATGCTGGGAATGTATGGAATATCAATAAATATGAAAATCGTCCTGGGGCGCAGTTGAAACGTGATTTTTATAAACAGATTGCTGTAGGAACTGGTTTGGGTTTGCGTCTAAACGTTAATTTTTTTCTGTTACGTCTTGATTTGGGTATAAAGATGCATGATCCTTCGATGGTAAAAGGGCAGCGATTTGTGCTATTGAATCGAAATGGAGGTTTTAAAGGATCTGTATTAAATATTGCTATTGGTTATCCATTTTAAATTGATATTATGCTTTCTATTATACTGGAATATATCTCACTTTTTATACAAGTTGCTGCTGCTGCACTGGCGATAAGCTTGTTTAGGCATACTAAATTCAACTCTTCATGGATATTAATTTCTTTGGGTTTTTTATTGATGGCAGTTTCAAGGGGATTTGAATTATGGCCAACGATCTATCCTGAGCGGGAGGAGCAAATAGAGGTGGTAGAACGCTGGCTTGCCTTTATCATTTCGCTCGTATTATTAGTGGGCGTTTTTTACATCCGTAAGATATTTCAATTTATGCGTAGAGTTGATGAGATACGTCGGGAGTCTGAAAATCGAGTGTTGTCGGCAATCATAAAAACTGAGGAGCGAGAAAAACAGCGTTTTGCAAAAGAGCTGCATGATGGTTTAGGCCCCTTGTTAAGTGTTATCAAAATGTTGGTTTCTGGTTTAGATGGGAATACTTCTCAGGAGGTGAACAAAAAGATAAAGCTCAATTTGCGGCAAGCTGTTGATGAGGCTATAACTGGGATTCGTGATATCTCTTCTAATATCAGTCCGCATATCCTCAATAACTTTGGATTAAAGGAGGCAATGGAAGCTTTTGTTAGGCGATTGCGACAGGCTGAAAAAATCAAGGTTTATTTTGTAACAAATCTAGGGACAGAACGCTTTAGTTATAATATAGAAGTTATTTTGTATCGTGTCGTTTGTGAGTTGATAAATAACACCTTACGACATGCAGAGGCAAGTAAGGTGACCATTGGTTTGCACTTAGAAGATGGAACTCTATATCTTGAATATGAGGATGATGGTGTTGGCTTTGATATATTGTCGCTGCCCAAACACGATGGTATGGGGCTGAATAATATGCGTTATCGTTTACAATCGGGCAATGGTGATATTGAATTTTCTGGTGAACGAGGAAAAGGAATGAGGGCTAATGCTTTTATAAAGATATAAAACAGAATTCCATGAATACACAAAATTTTAAAAAAATGGATATTTACATTGTTGACGATCATAAGTTATTCCGTGAAGGATTAAAGCTTTTACTATCGACACAAGTTTTTGTGCAACATATTTATGAAGCTTCAAATGGTCGTGATTTTTTAGAAAGTCTTTCTTATATTGATTGTGATGTGGTGTTGATGGATATTGAGATGCCAGAAATGAATGGAATCGAAGCCACTGAAGCTGCAATACGTCTAAAACCTGAATTGAAGGTGATTGCTCTTTCGATGTATGGAGATGAGCAATATTACTATAAAATGGTCAATGCAGGAGTCAATGGATTTGTATTAAAAAGCTCAGGTATAGAAAATGTAATTACTGCAATTAATAAAGTGGCTGTAGGAGAAAAATATTTTTCCGAAGAGTTACTAATGAGTATGTTAAACAATATACGAGAAAAAAACAAGATTGAAGCAGAGGTTCCAGATACTGAAATATCGGGACGAGAGATGGAGATTTTATACCATGTCTGTCTAGGATTATCCAATCAAGAGATTGCCGATAAATTGTTTATTAGTAAGCGTACAGTGGATAAGCATCGAGCTAAATTACTGAGTAAAACAGGATGTCGTAATACAGCTGCATTGGTGATGTATGCGATAAAAAATAAAATGATTAATATTTAAAGAAAGTTGAGGATGCTTGACTTTCTAACTTATAATTAGGGTGTTATGGAAGGAATTATTTTTGCTGCTGGTTTAGGTACACGACTACGACCATTGACTAATGATCGCCCTAAAGCGATGGTTGAATTGGGAGGAAAACCTCTTTTAGAGCATGTCATTTTAAAGATGAGAGCAGCAGGTGTTGGTCGAATTATAGTCAATACACACTATTTTGGAGAGAAGATCGAGGAGTTTTTGAGAGAGCATCACTACCTTGAAAATGATGTTGTCATCTCGGACGAAAGAGATTGTTTACTAGATACGGGTGGTGCATTATTGAAAGCACGAGAGTTGTTTACACCCGGTGAGTCTGTTTTAATTCACAACGTAGATGCCTTGTCGAATATTGATTTACAAGCATTTATAAATTATCACGAATTTAATAAAAATTACGCAAGCTTAGTCACACAAGTAGCAAGTCCAGAGAGAGGTTTGAGGTTTAATGCCGAAGGAGTATTAAAGGGGTGGGGAAATAGACTAACTGGCAAGAAAATAGTGGTTGATGAGGGCTTTTATGATTCTCAGTCCTATGAATTTTGTGGCATCCACATTGTTAGTCCTGAATTATTAGAAAATATAGAGCATCAAGGCGTTTTCTCCATCATTAAAGAGTATCTTTTTCAAGCCAAACAGCATGCACTGAGAATGTATTTATATGATGGTTACTTTCTTGATCTCGGAACGCCTGAGGCTATTGCAGCAGCTGAAAAACAGATGGCTTCTTTATAAACAGATGGCTATTTTAGTTTTAATATTTGTCACTAAGTTTACTGCTGAATGGTGTAACAGTTATGGTTTGATTTTCGTTTATCTATACAACAAGTTTTAACGCAAGGAGCGATTTATTTCAGAGGCATATGGCTTGTTTGTGAAGTGGGTAACTTTTTATACCTTGCGAGATGTAATTTTTTGATATGAGAGTGTTTTTAAAGTATCTGTTAAGGACTATGTTGGTGATTTTTTTATTGCCTTTTATTGTTGTGACTTTACTCTATTTGCCCCCATTACAAAAAGGACTCAAAAATAAAGCAATTGAGTATGCATCAAAAAATTATGGTTTGATAGTAAAAGTGGATCACTTCCATTTAGGCTTTCCTTTGAGCCTAGAGCTTGAAAATGTGTATGCTACTTTCTCCGCTTCGGATACTTTATTGGCTGTAAAATCTCTATACCTAGATTTAGGTGTAAAGCAAATCTTTCGGAAACAGCTTAGAATAAATGATTTAAAACTCAGAGAGGGGCAATTTGAGTTTGCGGACGACTCCTCTAAAATGAATTTACGGATTGTACTTAAAGAGTTGGATTTACAGGGACGGCAAGTCGATTTGAAGAAGAAACAGATTGACGTTGATTATATTCAGTTGAAAGATGGCGAGGTAAAGCTTGCGCTAGGCGGTAATCAATCGGTAGATACACTAGTCAGTGAATCCTTACCAGACTGGGTTTTTAGGATAGACAAAATTGATTTGGCAAAGATTGA
>CAMRAP010000151.1 GCA_947039985.1 uncultured Odoribacter sp. | reverse complement strand
TTCAGAAAATCATGTCCTTGTGGAAATTTCATTACAGACTCTGGTAGATATGAGTAAGCTCCCTTATTGCCAGAAATCCAACCTCCTAAAGTGGGTAAAATATAACGGAAATAAAATTTATATAACTGCTTCATAGGAAAGTATTCAGGCATAGAAAATTCAAGAATAATCACTTTCCCTCCTGGGCGCAGTACCCGCAACATCTCTTTTAATCCTAGCTCTAAATGTTCGAAATTTCTGACACCAAAAGCAACTGTTACCGCATCAAAAGTGTCATCTGAAAATACCATCTGCTCACTATCCCCTTCCATTAGATCTATCTTACCATCCAATCCTAAATGCTGCACCTTCTTTTTGCCTATCTCCACCATATTGACAGAAATATCTATTCCAGTTACATGCTTCACCCCTGCTTGATGTGCCGCTACCGAAAAATCACCAGTACCACAAGCAACATCCAATAATCGATTCTTCTCCTTCTCACCAATATACTTCATCGCTTTCCTCCTCCACCCCTTATCAATATTCATTGATAAAAGATGATTTAACAAATCATATTTTGGTGCGATATCATTAAAAATATCTCTAACAAGCTCTTTCTTTGCCATAAAAAAAAATAGAGAGAACAAGAATCCAAAATAACTCTTTAGATCCTTGTTCTCTTCATTATATTACTTATTTATTCGCTCGGTAATTTACCTTCAAGTGCTGATTTGACCACAGCTAATGCCTCTTCAAGTCCCTCTGTGAATTTTTCAAAATCTTCCTTATACAAGAAAATTTTGTGCTTTTCAAAACTTGAATTCCCATCGTTATCAAACTTCTTCTTACTCTCCGTAATCGTCAAATAATAATCATTATTACGAGTAGCTTTTACATCCATAAAGTAAGTTCTCTTACCTGCTTTAACTGCTTTTGAATACACTTCCTCTCGGTCATTATTCATTTCACGTCCCTCATTTTTTTGATAATCTTCCATTATATATAAATTAAATCTTCTTAAATTTCACTATTACAAACTTTAAAACATCTTACTTAAGCACTATCTACAAAAAGCGTGCTAGTCTATATTGTTTTGAGCTCCAAATGTAGAAAAATCTTAAGTAAAAAACTACTTTTTAAGTTTTTTTTTATCCAAAGCACTCAAATTCTCTCATTTTTATAATATACCTTTGTCAATATGATACTGTTTAAAAGATAAAAAATAAGATTATGGTACTTCTCGTTTTTATTATAGTTACTATTTTGCTTGGCATTGCATTAGTCGGACTTGGTATAACTATACTTGTCAAAAAAGATGGAAAATTTCCCGATACGCATATAGGCAGAAATAAAGCAATGAAAGAAAGGGGTATAAATTGCGCCAATACCACCGACCGTTTAGAACGCCAAAACTACAAACCAATTTCGAATTAAGATAGTCGATTATCTTATCTGTTTAAGATCTTTAATATATGCTTTGAAAATTATTATTAGTTTATGCTTTGAAATAACAAGGAATTTCTGCTACTTTGCACTAGAATTGGAAAAATGTATAATGAAAAAAAGATGGGTAGTTAATACTTCTGTGGAGGAAGCAAAGATACAAGAACTTACAAAAAAAATTAAATGTCATCCAGTCATAGCAAACCTGCTACTTCAAAGGGAAATTGATAGTATAGAACAAGCAAATGTTTTTTTTACTCCTTCTTTGAATATGCTTCATGATCCTTTTTTGATGAAGGACATGGATAAAGCGGTTGATCGTCTTGATCGAGCCATTGCTTCTGACGAAAAGATTTTAATTTATGGTGATTATGACGTAGATGGAACAACAGCAGTGTCTTTGTTGTATAAATATCTATCGATACACTGTGAAAAAAAGAATCTAGACTATTATATTCCAGACAGATACAAAGAAGGGTATGGAGTATCTATCAAAGCGATTGATTATGCAGAAGAAAATGGATTTTCATTGATGCTAATCACTGATTGTGGAATAAAAGCTGTCGAAAAAATAAAATATGCCAATTCTAAAAAAATAAATGTTATTATTTGTGACCACCACACACCTGGTGATCAACTTCCTAATGCTATAGCAGTCCTTGATCCACAACGCAAAGATTGCACCTATCCCTATAAATGGTTAAGCGGATGCGGTGTTAGCTTCAAATTAGTACAAGCACATTGTCTTAAGAATAATCGCTCCATGTCAGAGTTATACAAACTACTGGATTTACTCTGCGTTAGTATTGCCAGCGACATTGTTCCTATCACGGGTGAAAATCGTATACTAGCATACTATGGATTAAAACAATTGAATGAAAATCCTAGCTTGGGCTTAAAAACTATCATGAAATTTTCTGGAATAGACAAAGATTTAAGTATCAATGATATAGTTTTCCGCATAGGACCTAAAATTAATGCAGCAGGACGCGTTGAATCGGGTAAAAAATCAGTTGAATTACTCACTGCTGAAGAAGAGTCATTAGCAAATAAAATTGCATTAGACATTAATAATTTCAATAATCAACGCAAAAAATTAGATCATAATATCACAGAAGAGGCTATTAAATATATTAATGACTCGAAAACTGAAGCTTCCAAAAAAACAACAGTCTTGTTTGATGCCAATTGGCACAAAGGGGTCATTGGCATTGTGGCTTCTAGATTAACAGAATCTTTTTATCGACCAACCATTATTTTGACAGAATCAAATGGATTAGCAACAGGATCTGCTCGTTCTGTAAATGGATTCGACCTCTATTATGCCATTTCACAATGTAGTGAATTACTTGAAAGCTACGGAGGACATAAATATGCTGCTGGATTAACACTGAAAATGGAAAACCTAGAAGCTTTTAAACAAAAGTTTGAAACGATTGTTTGTGAAACGATTGATAATGAAATGCTCACTCCACATATTGATATTGATGCACAAATAAAACTAACCGATATTACACCAGAGCTGTATAATATGCTTCAAAAATTTGCTCCATTCGGTCCTAATAATACAATTCCTGTATTTATGACTGAGCAATTAATCAATTTTATTGGCTCAAAAAAAGTAGGACGAAACAACGAGCATCTTAAACTAGTCGTTGTTGATGATCCTCGTGCTTGTAACGACCGAAGTGGTATTGGATTTGGAATGGGAGATTTGTATGAAAAGATTAAAACAGACTGCTCTTTTGATCTTTGTTACTCTTTACAAGAGAATGAGTTTATGGGTAAAAATGATATACAAATGATAGTGAAAGATATTCATTTCACTGAAGGAAAAGAGGTATAAAATGAGAATAAATAAAAAAACATATTGAATTCTTCAAAGCTATTAGATAAAGCTGTACACCAATTCGCTTCTTTACCAGGAGTGGGTAGAAAAACTGCACTAAAATTTGTTCTTCACATGTTGAAAAAAAACAGAGGAGATGTAAATACTTTCATTCAAAGTATCATCGACTTAAAAGAACAAATAAAAGAGTGTAAGCGATGTCATAATATTTCTGATGGGGAACTCTGTGAAATTTGTAGCAACCCCAAAAGAGATTTGTCAACCATTTGTGTCGTTGAAAACATCAAAGATATACTTTCGATTGAAGCTACTGAACAATATAAGGGATTGTATCATGTTTTAGGAGGAATAATTTCCCCTATGGATGGAATAGGTCCTACAGATTTACATATAAATTCACTAGTTGAACGCCTTGAAAAAGAAAATATCAAGGAAATATTTTTTGCCCTCAGTGCAACAATTGAAGGAGATACTACGGGCTATTATATTTTCAAAAAAATGAAAAATAAAGAAAATCTAGTGATTAGCACTATTGCAAAAGGTATTTCTATTGGTAATGACTTGGAGTATACTGATGAACTAACACTCGGCCGCTCGATTGCCAATAGAGTTCAGTTCAGCTTTAACGAATAGGCTCTGAATCTAAGATAACAGTATATTAAACAAAAGACAACACACTTACAAATGGTCGTCATATCTTGTATGACCCTATTTTCTTGTATTCACATCATTCATTATTTTTCATCTATGAACTACTCGTTTCCTCAATGGATTGGAGCTAAAGGAAATCCAAATTATAAAACTGAAATACTCGCAGGATTAACCGTTGCTTTAGCTCTTGTTCCTGAAGCTATAGCCTTTGCAATGATTGCAGGATTCTCACCACTTACAGGTCTCTATGCCGCATTTATAATGGGTTTCGTAACCTCCATACTAGGAGGTCGTCCCGGCATGATCTCAGGAGCAACGGGAGCTGTAGCAGTCGTTTTTGTAGGCTTAATTTACGAGATAAAAAGCACTTTCCCCGGGATTGCAAGCGAAGAAATTCTACACTATGTATTCGCCACAATAATACTTGCAGGTACAATACAAATATGTATTGGTGCTTTACGCCTCGGTAAATTCATACGCTTAGTCCCCCACCCTGTAATGTATGGTTTTGTAAATGGATTGGGAATCATTATCTTTATGGCACAGTTTCCATCATTCACATCTATTGTTGAAAATAACTCTGCTCTAGGTTCATTTTTTACATTCTCTGGAGATGCCATCACAGACACGGCTCTACTTCATGAGGGATGGGGCAAGCTAGCTACGATGACAACTCTTGTTTTACTTACGATGCTTATTAT
>CAMRAP010000150.1 GCA_947039985.1 uncultured Odoribacter sp. | reverse complement strand
CCCAAAGGTAGTCGTATTTGTTTGAAAAGCGACTCTAGCTGTACCATTTTCAACATAAATAATACCACAGCGTTGAAAGCCATTTTTTATCAGTATTGCTTGCATTACGGTATTATCTTCATGAGTATCTACACGAATATTATGGCATTTATCAAAACACCACTGTAAACATATATCCGATATCCCTTTCACCTTGCCATTTGACGCCATACGGTGAATGACAGCATATGGCTCATTATTAAGCCATCCCCCCTCTTCTATGCAAGCATACGTAGGGTCATTTCCAGCTATATAACAGAAAGTACCTAATAATTCATTCCTCTCATCCTCACATACAAAACAATGTTTATCATTTATTTCTTGTAATATCAACTCTTCCGATGGATAACCATCAATCCATTGGACAGGGTTTCCACACTGTCTCATAAAGTACCTAGCGTAATCAAATATAGCTACCAACTCTTTCAAGTCATTGGGCATGGCAGGTCTAATGCGTATCATTTTTTTACCATTATAAGATTGTACTTTGCATACCATAAACCTTACATCATCTCTTCATAGCCAAACTGAACGGCTCTATTTAAAATAGTAAGAAAAGGTGTCGCTGTTTCAAATTCACGAAGGGTATCCTCTAATAGATTTTCTGATCGTAAAAAAGAGTTCGTTATAGGTTTATTGATAATAAAATCCTTTAATTTCAATACATCATCAAACTCACTACCAGTTGAAAATCCTTTAGGAGTACGCTTTAGCTTGGAATCATGATTTAAAGAAAAACCATTACTGCTCTCTATTGATTTCATTACCTCTGCCCCATTATCAACTATTTCATCACGAACACTACGCAATATAACAGGCTCAGGCATATATAATCCCGCAGAAAGTAAACTATTTCCAATAAATCCAC
Source organism: uncultured Odoribacter sp. (assembly GCA_947039985.1). Lineage (GTDB taxonomy): Bacteria > Bacteroidota > Bacteroidia > Bacteroidales > Marinifilaceae > Odoribacter. The sequence continues at coordinate 3,720 of CAMRAP010000150.1, read as the reverse complement.
CTTCTCCCTCTGGTTCTATATGAAAATAGTAGCCTGCATATCCAGATTTTTTACCCTTTGGAGCAATGTATGCCCCTATATATGTTTTGTAAGGAGTTTTATTGTGACTAAATCTTGTATCTCGATTTATTCGATATGTACAATCACTAACACTCAATCCCTTAACAGAAAGATCAAAAGATGATATACCCTCAATCAAACCTTCTGTAAAAGCATTAAATTCTTTGCGAACCTCTTTCCATTCTGAACAATGCAAATCAAACCACTCCTTACTATTATTTTCTCTAAGAAGTGTAAGGAAATTTATAACTCTCTCCATCATTATTCAACATACAAAACCAGTCCTTTCAAATATTCTCCTTCTGGATGATATATATTTGTTGGATGATCTGCCGGCTGTGTCATTTGGTGAAGGATTCTTACTTTTCTGCCTGTATTAGCAGCTGCAGTAAAAACAGTTTTACGGAACAGCTCTTTTGTCATAACTTGCGAACAAGAGAAAGTGAAAATAATACCTCCCGACTTCACCACTTCTATCCCTTTACGATTTAACTTTTTATACCCTTGAATAGCATTATTCAGTACATTTTGATGTTTAGCAAAAGCAGGAGGATCTAAAACTATTAAATCATATTTATCATGTGAATTCTCCAGAAATTTAAATGCCTCTTCAGCAAAAGCTTCATGTCGAGAATCACTCGGAAAATTCAATTCTACATTTTTATGTGCTAATTCAATGGCACGAGCTGATACATCCACCGAATGTACTAATTTTGCTCCACCACGCATGGCATAAAATGAAAAACCACCCGTGTAACAAAACATATTCAATACACTCTTGTCTTTTGCATATTTCTCCAACAGACTGCGATTGTCTCTTTGATCAATAAAAAAACCTGTTTTTTGACCTTCCAACCAGTCTACATTAAATTTTAATCCATTTTCTAAAGCGATAAAACTATCTGCACTACCATAAAGATAGCCATTCTTAGGCTCAATAGCAGATTTATAGGGAAGAGTTGTTTCAGATTTATCATAAATAGCAGTTATCTGACCTCCCATTACGTCCACTAAGGCTTTGGCAATCATTTCTCTTTCAAGATACATTCCAACAGAATGGAATTGAACAACAGCTACTCCAGCATAATAATCAACGATTAAACCAGGTAAGTTATCCCCTTCTCCATGGATCAAACGATAGACATTATTAGTGCCTTCATTTATGACTTCTATCGATTGGCGTACTTTATAAGCATTTGCTATTCTATTTCTCCAAAAGTCTAAATCAATCGTTTCATCTTCAAAAGTAAGAATTCTGACAGCAATAGACCCAATTTGACAATGCCCTGTAGCGATATATTTATCCTCTGTATTATATACTCTTACGACATTACCTTCTTGTAAATCGCCTTCTCCTTTTGCAATTGCTCCTGAAAAAATCCAAGGATGATAACGGAACATTGATTTGTCTTTGCCAGGTTTTAGTATGATTTTATTCAATTTATTCTAGTTTAATTTAAGATGATTAATAAAATATCAATTTATAAAAAGGACAAATTAACATGCTTTGAGCATCTCTTTCCCTATTTTCATGACCAAACAATCTACTGTCTTGCTCAAAAAACACAAAAAAGAGGCTCAAAATCTGGTAGCTAATTTTAAAGCCCAACTATTTATACCGTACAAAAATAGATAAAAAACAAAAAACTATAGAATTTATGCGATAGTAATTTCAAAATTACCATCCTTTAGTAATAGATCATACAAAATACTTCGTTTTTTAACACTGAAGAATTGCTTTTGCTTTCTCTAAAATAGTTGTATCATCTAATTTTACAACACCACCGTCTGGGCCTTGTTCAATATGTAAACCGACAGAACTGCCTTCATCATAATGAGCTCCACCAAAATAATTACGGACTGTTTCTTCATCAATCCCTAACTCTGAAGCTATTCTTCGCATACTTCCTGCTGGTAAGAGGTCTTTGATTTTTCTCAGTTCATTGAAAGTAATCGTTGTTGTCATATGTCAAAAGTTTAATAATTATTCAGTGGAATAAATGTAGGATTATTTTTTTAAATTTCCAAGGAAAACGTTTGCGTAGTTACTAAAAAAATGGAATTAGCACACTTAAGTCTATATATACATACTGATATCTAGTCTTTTATGTGAAAATAACTACTTCTCAAATAATTAGTTCTATACAGTCATTCTTTTTTGTACTTTTGTAGCATGCTGGTTTAGTCAGTTTTTAGTTCTTATTCAACTAAGAATAAGAAGTTGTATATTATTCAATATGGAATTTAAAGATTTAAATATTAGTAAGCCGATATTAATGGCATTGGAAGAAGCAGGTTTCGAACAGCCAACTCCAATACAGGAAAAAACTTTTTCAGTAGTTCGCTCTGGTAAAGATATGGTGGGAATTGCTCAGACAGGAACTGGAAAGACTTTGGCTTACTTGATTCCTATTTTGATGAAACTACACTACGCACAAGGATTTTTTCCTAGAGCATTAATCATTGTCCCTACTCGCGAATTAGTGGTGCAGGTGTGTGAGAGTATAGAGTTATTGACTGAATTTATGGATATTCGTTGTCTTCCTATTTATGGTGGAACAAATATCCGAACTCAACAGGATGCTGTTTGTGAGGGAGTAGACATATTGGTTGCAACTCCTGGCCGTTTTATGGATATTTATATGAATGGTATTATCCGTACAAATCAAATAAAGACAGTCGTGGTTGACGAGGCAGACCGTTTAATGGATCTTGGATTTATACCACAGTTGAGAAGTATGCTAGATGTTATTTCATCTAAACATCAGACACTCCTATTTTCGGCCACTTTTTCTGCTTCAATTGCTGAAATGGCAAATGAATTTTTAGCTCCTGGTCCAGTTAGAGTAGAAGCTGCAGCACAAGCAACGCTTGTAGAAAATGTTGTTCAATTACGTTACAATGTTCATAATATAGCGACAAAGGTTAATTTACTAAAAATACTTTTGGCAGATAAAGAAAAGTATCGACGAGTGATGATATTCACTGAAACGAAGAAAAATGCCGATAGAATCGTAGAGAACTTGGCAGAATTTTGGAAGGATGAATTGAGTGTACTACACTCTAACAAAGCTCAAAATTCTCGTTTAAATGCTTTAAAAGCTTTTAAAGCAGGAATAACTCGTATTATGGTATCTTCAGACGTTGCTGCTCGTGGAATAGATGTACAGGATGTTAGTCATGTCATAAACTTTGATATTCCTTCTCTTCCTGAAGAGTATATCCACCGCGTTGGACGTACTGCTCGTGCAGGAAAAGAAGGTACTGCAATAAGTTTTGTAGCAGAAAAAGAATTACCCTACTTTGCAGATATTGAAGGGTTGATTAATCAGCAAGTAGAACTTATGGAACTTCCAGAAAATCTTGAAATATCTGATTTACTAATGGATGAAGAAAAAGTGCAAACGGCAAATATCGCTTATCAAAAAAAGGGCTGCTTTAGAAAAGGAGGAGGAGCTTTCCACCATAAAATAGCAAAAAATAGCAAAGACCCTAGAAAAATTCGGAAGGACAGAAGTAAAGAGGGTAGAAAAAAACGATAAATCGGATAGGAGGTGATGGATTAATTCCATCACCGACCTTCCAGAACACCACGCATGCCGTTCTGGACTTCCTAATTTAAACCGCACAAAAGGTTAGGCAACTAATTTATAATTATTT
>CAMRAP010000149.1 GCA_947039985.1 uncultured Odoribacter sp. | reverse complement strand
CTCGATTATTCCTGATTGTATTCCCTGAAAAAACAACCTCTGGAGTCCACTCTAAGTTTTCCACTCCAAACACTGATTTATCATTGATACCCTCGTCTAAATCTTTTTCAAATACAATTTCAAACTCCCTAGCACCCAATTGGGTTGGTTTGTCTAGTGGTTTAATCGACTTTACCGCGTTTATATCACCGATAAGCTCCATGGTTTTAGAATTTACAAACTGCACTTTATCGCCTTCATATCCCCAATCAAATCCCCAGGCCTGACCGTGCATATATCGACCGACAATTTTATTTGAAGCGACTTTGCTTATAATTTTTAGATAGGTTCCATGTATATTGATGGCGTCATCCATCATATTTTCATATAGTCCATTCTTGGAAATAATTTGTCCTTTACAGCCAGAAAAATGGGTAGCATCTGCTTGTGTAGTGAAATACCTGGGATCATTCTCACCTTTTAAAGCGACATTGAATTTTTCTAATGTAATATTCTCACAAAGTTGTGCCAATAATCCCATTCCTTCAGCATAATGAATGGTGATGTTTTCTAGCTGAGTATCTTTATTGTACTGAAGAAAAATACCAGGTGTTGGTCTTTTCCAAGAACGCATCGCAACAACACTTCCTGCTACCACTCTTGGATTATCCCAAGGTGCTTTTATTACTCGATCAGCAATCTCTTCTATTTTGTTAACCCCCAGTCCAATATCGCTTGTTCGATAAATAATCCTTTTTGTTCCTTCTTCAAAAGCGATTCCCCAACTTGGAGTATGTTCCCAACTATCTCCATATACTACTAGTGTTCCATTATCTATTCTGTATTTTACCCAAGGTGCTATTTCGTAAGTGATTGTTTTATTTTTTGTGTCGTTTTCAATCACCTTGACTTGTGCAATATGTGGATTGGCAAAGTCGATTGAGAAGTTTTTTAAAGTAACATTTTTACTACCCGACAAAACCATCGGTAACATTCTTCCGTGGAATAAAAATTCTGCACCGCCTCCATCTAGAGTGACATTTTCAAGATCCTTCATATTGAATCCTATTGTTTTGGGATTGTCCTGATCGTGATTAGAGATATAATATTCTTCAGTAGAGGCATTCTCCATCATAAATTCATAGATCCCTTTCTCAAAGCTGATAATCACTTTCTGTCCTTCTTTGCACTCTTTTTTTATTTGCTCAAGAGCTTTTGAAACTAAGGCTGAATTATTAAATCCCTTCTCTGCTTTGATTCCAAAATCACTCATTTTATAGTGTTGTGGTGTTTCAGTGCAAGCGCCCAAAATCAGGGCAAGTAAACACATATAACAAAGATTTCTAAGATAGGTCATAATATAATTATTTTTGATGAATTAAAATATACTTTTATTCTGAAAGGCTGTATACCTGGCAATTATAGTTATTGCCACTTTTTTTGATTAATAGTTTCGCAGGGAATACTAAATCTTTATCCCTCATACTTTTTATGTCACTGTCTATACTGGCAAGTGTGCGAGGAATCAGATCATTATAAATCTCTTTCCCTTGAAAAAATACTTGAATAGGCTTATCTAGGTCTATCATACGATCATTTAGTCCAATAATAACAGATGGGGAAGTACACTCTTCTATATGAATCTCTCTCTCCTCGGTATTATACGATGCTACAATTTTACTGTTTTGAGTTTTACCATCCTTTGTTGCTTCCAACCAATAAAATTGATCTCGAATCACATCATCCTGCACCCATACCACTTTTGTAGGAATTGGATTGCGTTCAAATTGTGGCATCCACGTCATAGATATAGTATCCTTATGCTTCATCCAATGTCCATTCTCCTCGTATATTTGTACATCGTGGATGTAAGACTTGCTCTCTTCTTTTGCCAAACTATCTAATTTATCGCTAAACTCCCTAGCCAATCCATTTCTATTATATGGAGAATCAAGTCCTCCCATATAGAGTGCAAAGGGAAGATTACGTAAGTTTTCTATTTGTGCATCACCGGGATGTCCTGCACTCATTGCCGCCGCCGCCCACAAGTCAGCTAATCGAGGAGCCAATTGATACGTGCCATCACCTCCTGCAGAATATCCCATGATATAAACCTTGTTCGGATTTACATTTTCTTTTAACACAGCTAATTCTATAATTTTTTCAATAAAACCATCCATATAAGATTGATGCCACATATTCCAAGTGTTAGTCGGGGAGCGAGGAACAAAATAAACACCTTCCTTTGGGGTGTATAATTTCTTTTGATTGTCCCATTGTCCATCATTCATTTCTGGTGTAGTGCCACCACCACCATGCATGGATATATATAGGGCGCGACCATCCACTGGTTCTTCTCCGTGGGTGCTGTAATCAAACTTCATGGTAAAATCACCATTTGTGAGTGTGCGTTTCTCCCATTCATCGCCAAACTTTTTCAGATTTTCGGCTTGTCTGGTTTTAATAGATGAGGTGATGTAGTGATTAGACTCTTCTATGGATAGTGTGTGTTCTGAACAACTAATGACCAATGCTAGTAAAAGAGGGAGTATGAGCTTCATGTAATTTATTTTAGTATTTTGTAAAGATAATTAAAAATCCGCTACAAACTTAATGCTTGCAGCGGATTTTATCTATTTTCGCTTGTTTAAAGCAAAATGGTGGTTTACTTCACCTCTTCGAAATCAACGTCAGTAACCTCTTGGTCTTTTCCACCATTAGCGTTTCCTGCATTTGGATTTCCTGCTTGAGGATCTTGTTGAGCTCCTTGTTCTTGAGCTTGTGCTTTATACATCTCTTCTGATGCAGCTTGGAATACAGTGTTTAATTTCTCAATAGCAGTATTGATAGCCTCTACATCCTGATTTTTGTGTGCCTCTTTCAACTCTTGTAAAGCCTCTTCAATAGGTGCTTTTTTGTCAGCTGGCAATTTATCACCAAACTCTTTCAACTGTTTTTCAGTTTGGAAAATAGTTGAGTCTGCCTTATTGATGGTATCTATTTTTTCTTTCTCTTTTGCATCAGTATCTGCATTAGCAGCAGCTTCGTCTTTCATACGCTTGATGTCAGCATCTGATAAACCAGATGAAGCTTCAATACGGATTGATTGCTCTTTTCCTGTTGCTTTATCTTTGGCTGATACATTCAAAATACCGTTAGCATCAATATCGAAAGTCACTTCAATTTGAGGAACTCCGCGTGGTGCTGGTGGAATGCTGTCTAAGTGGAAACGACCGATAGTCTTGTTATCCTTAGCCATTGGACGCTCACCTTGTATAATGTGAATTTCTACTGAAGACTGATTGTCAGCAGCAGTTGAGAATGTTTCAGATTTCTTCGTTGGAATCGTTGTATTAGACTCAATCAATTTAGTCATTACACTCCCCATGGTTTCAATACCCAATGATAATGGAGTAACATCCAATAATAATACATCTTTTACCTCACCCGTTAATACACCACCTTGAATAGCAGCACCAACAGCAACAACTTCGTCAGGATTAACACCTTTTGAAGGAGCTTTACCGAAGAATTCTAGCACTTTTTCTTGGATAGCTGGGATACGAGTAGAACCTCCTACTAAAATCACCTCGTCAATATCCGAAGGTTTCATATTTGCATCTTGCAATGCCTTGCGACATGGCTCAATAGTTGCTAAGATTAAATCATCACACAATTTTTCGAATTGTGCACGACTTAGTGTGCGAACTAAATGTTTTGGAATTCCATCAACTGGGAAAAGGTATGGTAAATTAATTTCTGTTGAAGTAGCGCTAGATAATTCAATTTTTGCTTTTTCAGCCGCTTCTTTCAAACGTTGAAGAGCCATAGGGTCTCTACGAACATCAATTCCTTCATCTTTTTTGAACTCATCAGCCAACCAATTGATAATTTTATCATCAAAATCATCACCGCCTAAGTGAGTATCACCATTAGTTGATTTTACTTCAAATACACCATCACCTAGTTCTAGTACAGAGATATCAAAAGTACCACCACCCAAGTCGAAAACAGCAATTTTCTGATCCTGAGTTTTTTTATCCAATCCGTATGCTAAAGCAGCAGCCGTTGGCTCGTTAATGATACGTTTTACAACTAATCCTGCAATTTCACCCGCTTCTTTAGTAGCTTGACGCTGTGCATCATTAAAATAAGCAGGAACAGTGATAACCGCTTCTGTCACCTCTTGTCCTAAATAATCTTCTGCAGTTTTCTTCATTTTCTGCAATGTCATCGCAGAAATTTCTTGTGGAGAATATTGACGATCGTCAATTAGTACACGTGGTGTGTTATTATCTCCTTTTACAACTTTGTAAGGTACGCGACCTGTTTCTTTTTCAATCTGCGAAAAACTTTCACCCATAAATCGCTTGATAGAGTAAATCGTTTTTTCTGGATTAGTGATAGCCTGGCGTTTTGCAGGTTCTCCCACTTTTCTTTCTCCATTTGCAATAAATGCTACAATCGAAGGCGTCGTACGATGTCCTTCACTGTTTGGAATTACCACTGGTTCGTTACCTTCCATTACGGAAACACACGAGTTGGTTGTTCCTAAATCAATTCCTATAATCTTTCCCATAGTATTTAAATATTATATGTTTGTTATTTACTTATAATTTGCTGAATGTGTTTCATTCAAACACGTTTATTTTTATCAAATGGTATGCCATTAA
>CAMRAP010000148.1 GCA_947039985.1 uncultured Odoribacter sp. | reverse complement strand
GTTCAGGGGCTAGATATAGCTCGTCCGTACCTTTAAATCGTTGCATGACTACTCAGCTGTTGGGTTTTGAGGACTTGGCGTATAATTCCGTTTACGCACAAATGCAAAGGGGAAAGATGGAAAAGAATGTGCTATTTGCACTCTCTGCTGTTGCAACAACTCTAGGTCGACTTGCCGCTGATGTCTGTTTGTATGCTTGTGGAAATTTCGGATTTGTAAAACTACCCGATCAATTTACAACGGGTTCAAGTATTATGCCACACAAAAAGAATCCAGATATTTTTGAACTTATCCGAGCAAAATGCAATCGCTTACAATCTCTACCCACTCAAATGGCGATGATTTGTGGCAATCTTACTTCAGGTTATTTTAGAGATATGCAGTTGACAAAAGAGATCTATTTCCCCGCTTTCAAGGAGCTAACAGACTGTTTGTTGATGGCTGAGATGGTGTTGAAGGAGATGACTTTAAACCCAGAAATTCTAAAAGACAAGCGATATAACTATATGTTTACCGTAGAGGATGTCAATGATATGGTGTCTGCCGGTGTACCTTTCCGGGAGGCTTATAAAACAGTAGGCTTAAAAGTTCAAGCAGGCGAATATGACAGTGACACCTGTCGACCATTGAATCACACACACGAAGGCAGTATTGGCAATCTTTGCCTAGCTCAAATTCAAGCTAAATTCGACCGTCATAAATCGAGTTGGAATATTGAAAGTGTTCAGCAAGCAGAAGAGCAATTAATGCAATAATTTGCATTAAAAAATCCCTGATAAAGACCGGTTTGCAAAATTAACATCATGTAGTTAGATTATTATTAATTAACTTATTTATGTTATTTGGTCTTCACAGGGATATCTCTTTATACATCAGATTTTGCAATCATCTGTACGCTATTACCATGAATTACGGCAAGCTTAAATGCCGTGTTCAAAGATAGCATTATTTTCCGAATTCACTTTGCTTTTATCTTGTTTTTTACTATTTCTTAAAAGGTGTTTCTTTCAAAAAAATACGAAAATCTTTAATCATTGCAGGTCCATTTTCTTGTGGACGAGGAAGATACCTAAATCCAGACACATCATATTCTTTTCCTAAATCTATTACTACATGATGTGGGAACTCTTTCTCTTTGCTCCAACTAGTATGCCAAAATGTGGATTCTTGCAAGTCAAAAATCTTAGCTGCATCATTATTATCTTGCATCACCTCTTCGCTATCTGCGTATGCAATCGACCAATCATTACGAGAAATGTCTTTCCCATTTTTATCCAACACATAAAATTCTGCCATAGACGCCATTCCATCATTCCTAAAACCGCTAAGTGCTTCTAAACAGAAGTATCTACATTTTTGAGTTTTTTTGAAATTAAACTTTTGCCATTTATTACCCGATTTAAATGAATCTTTCATCGCTGCTTTTTCCTTGGATAGATCTAATGTCTCCCCCTCTTTTCGACTAAATAAAGTTTTATCTGGGCGCAAATCATCCAACACAGGCTTATCTAAACCTTCAACAGTACAAGCTTCTGGTGTGTCAAGATCAAGGATGATGATTTCATTTTCACCCTCTTTCAGCCAACAGCCAGGCATATATAGTGCTTGCTGAGGACCAATCCTCCAGTAACGTCCAATGTTATAGCCATTCACCCATACCATTCCTTTTCCCCAAGTCTCTACATTTAAAAATGTATCGCCGACTTTTTCAAGATTGAATGTTCCACGATACCAAGCTGGTACATCAATTTTGCCTGATTTTTTATAATCCAAAGAAGCTTGGAATTTATGATCAACGGGGAAATTATAGACCTCCCACCCTTTTAGCTCCATTTTTTGCTTATTGTCTAGGACAGTCACCGATTTAGTAATTCCTTTTCTGTCGATGATTCCTCCACCAAAGTTTACACGACCAGTAGCTTCAACTAAGATATCAAGCCTTGTTTCTTTATTCGTTTGAGGAAGATCTAGTATCTTTTCTCCACGTCTTCTATCTAGCTTACCTATTTTCTCACCATCAACATAGACAACAGCCCAATCATGCACCTCATCAATCAGTAATTTACGTTTATCATCTCCAGCGGGTAATTTCGTTCTATATAAAATTCGTCCCCAACCTTGATCAAACATCTCCATTGGCTTTATCTCTTCTGAGAATTTGGGCTCTGGTAAGTTACTAAATAAAGGAGCGACCTCTTCGAGCGTAAACTCTGGAATGGTGATCACAGGATTTTGCGCCGGGATTTTCTCAGGAATTTCTTCCCCCTCATTTAGATAATTGCCAAGTAATTCTCGTACTGCAGTATATTTAGGCGTCACCCAACCCGCTTCACTAATGGGTGCATCATAATCGTAAGATGTTGCCATTGTTGAGTAAGGTGGTGTATTTGCTCCTCCCCACTGTCCAAATGTTGTACCTCCATGTGCCATATACAGACTGAAAGAGATCTTACGATCTAGCATATCTTTCATACTGCCGCACATATGTTCCACTGAACGGGTTGCGTGTGGACGTCCCCAATGGTCAAACCAACCCGACCAATATTCGCTACACATCAATGGAATGGTAGGACAATCTTTGCTAATATCTTTAAATTGTTCGTCAATATTAGAGCCTGCTCCAAAATTGATAGTAGGTAGAACACCCTCTAGCATCGTTGGTTTATAATTATGGCTCCAAGCACAGGTAAACAACTCTACATTATTAAATCCAGCGTCAACAATTGCATCTTTTACAAGAGTCATATACTCTTTGTCGTTCCCATAAAGAGGGTATTCATTTTCAACTTGAACCATGATGATATTTCCACCATTATTTAAAGTTAATGGAGCTAGTTCTTCCGCCACTTTTGAGAAATATATTTTCATCCTTTCTATGAAAAAAGCATCCTCTTTTGTTCTGACTTGAATGTCCTCTTTTTTCAATAGCCACCAAGGTAAACCACCCATATCCCACTCTGCACAAACGTAAGGTCCAGGACGTACTATTATATACATACCGTGCTTTTGGGCTAGTTCACAGAATTCTTTGATATCATTTTGACCTTCAAAATCAAATGAATCCATTTTTTGTTCATGGATATTCCAGAATACATATAAGCAAATTGTATTCATTCCCATCGATTTACACATCTCAATTCGATGCTCCCAATACTCTTTGGGTATGCGTGGATAGTGTATTTCTGCAGCTCGAATCAAAAAAGGTTTTTGATTTAGAACAAACTCTCGGTTTCCCACCTCAAAAGTTTCTTTCTTCTTCAATAAAGATGAGCAACTACTCAATGCAATATGTATTGCAAATACAATAAAAATGATTCTTTTCATCTGATTTTAAAAGTTTTAGTATTATTATTTCACACAGCCTCCTTACGAATTGGCGTCGCAAGATAAAGAATTTTATTTGCTTAGTTTGCTAAACTATCTATATATTATATAGCAAAAAAGTGTGTAAACATATGCCCTTTTATATAACTTTCGAGTGAATCTAGTACCTACAAACTTTTTCATACGTTTTATTCTTTTTCATTAACATTAAGGGGAGTAACACAAAAATACCTATTATCGACATCAGTAAACCACCGATAGTTCCCGCTGCCAATGGAAACCAAAAAGATTCCTTGTCTAGACCGATCATAAACGGAATAAAACCGAGGATAGTAGAGATTATAGTGAGTAAGATAGGTATGATTTTACTGTTCCATGCCTTTAAATAAGCGTTCAAAGGTGATAATTGAGATTTTTGTTTGCGTAAATTATTATACTCATTCAAAATATAGATACTAGCATTTACTGTAATTCCAGATAAAAGGACAAAGGATGTAAATCCACCTTGATCAAAATGAAGACCAAACAGGTAGAACGTAAGAAAAACACCGATAAATGAGATTGGAATAATCAGAATAACAGTAAAAGGTTGTCGTATAGAATTGAATAAAACGGAGCTCGTAAAAAAGATAATAAGCACAACCAATCCTAATAGCCAATATGGCTCTTTACCTTTGCCTCCCCACCAACCATAAGAATTTTCTATTTCCTCTGCTGTATAACCCATGGGTAGATGCTTGTTTAGTTTCTCTACTTCCCTTTTTAATATTTTCCCTCCCTGTGATCCTAAATAGTTGAATTGAACCATTAACCTATATTGTTGGTTTTCTTTCACAATCTCTTGAGGTGATTGCTCCTTGGATATGCTTGCTAATTCACTCAGTTTATAGAAGCCTTGGTCAATATCTGCTCCTATGTTTTGTAATGCCCAGACATCATACTCTTTTGACTGTTTACTGTTCAACTTAATATTTTCCTTCTCGCCATCAACTAGTATGGAACCCACCCACATATCTTTGGTAAATGTGTTAGACAATGAGCCAAATAAACTCATTGGCGAAATCTGATTTACAGCCAAACTTTCTTTATCTAAATCGAAAAAGAACTCTTGGTAATCATCCTTGTAGTAACTAAAATCTGATTTAATCTCTACCTCCTTTATACGACGATATGATAGAAAACGATTTTTAAGTGTGTCTGCCCAAGAGTAAAGGTCGTCATAATTATAACCTAATAGCTTGACATGCAAATCCCCTGCATGCTCACGTGCATTATTATTGAATGGTTGAGCTAAACCGTAAACACCCCAACTACCTCCTCCCAACTCTGAGGCTTTAGCTATGATCTCGGTTT
>CAMRAP010000147.1 GCA_947039985.1 uncultured Odoribacter sp. | reverse complement strand
ATCTACACTAATCTTAACACTCTTTCCCTACACGACGCTCTTCCGATCTATCAATTTCATTAGCTAATTTACTCAAATCAGTTCCTAAACTTTCAGCTAACATTCCTGCTGCTTTTGAAGTTATTGTATATGATTTACCCTTGCAATAATTAATAATCCATTCTGGTATCTTGTTATCATATAACTTAGCCGATTCAAAATAAGCACAATTAGGTGAACTGCCTAGTTTTCTAAAAACTCCTTTGCGTTTATCCGGTTTTTTGTTCTTAAAAGCTATCAGCAAAACTGTTGAAGGTTGAAAATGCTCAATATAGGGCACTAAATTATCGAAGTCTCGAATATTTTGAGCTTCTCGGACAACAACAACTTGACGCTCGGACATCATAGGAAAGCGTCGGGCCGTATCAGTTACAGTACTCATATTGACATCATTACCATACATAACCACCTGATTGAATGCCCTTTCATCTTCTGATAAAACTGTATCTTCAATAAGTTCAGTAATTCTATCAATAAAAAATGGCTCCTCGCCACATAAAAAATAGATTGGCCTATATTTTTTTGCTTTGATCTCTTTTTTAATCTCTTCGAATGTCATGTTATAATGTACTAATATACTGATCAAGTGTTGCTTGAATACCTATTCACCAATTCAACACGCTAATGACAAAGATAGCAAAACTTTTTGCTTTTCATTTTTTTGAAAGATTAAAAAAAGGCTATTCGTAAAACGAATAGCCTTTCTTGCTCCTCAGGTAGGACTTGAACCTACGACCTACGGATTAACAGTCCGCCGCTCTAACCAACTGAGCTACTAAGGAATTTTTCTCAAAAGCGTTGCAAAGATATAGGTTTTTTTGTAAAAAGCAAAACTTATGCGTAAAAATTTAGAAGAAATAGATATTTTTTTTGAAAGAAGCACAGACAATGCATAAATTAAAAGCATATACAACGAAGCTTACAACCATCTATCCATCTATTTAACAGACATCTACAGTAATTACAGTGCCGATTTTAGAAATTATTCCAGCAGAAAAAACTATCACTGACTCTATTCAAATTAAATCCCCTTATCCCAAACAAACTCAATAATGCAGGCTTATTTTTACTTTCCGCAAGAAAAATTTTCCGGATTTTTAGGGCTTGCATCGTGATAAGTACTCATTATATACTCAAGATCTGCATCTATATCATCTGTTGGATAAAAAACAGGACCTAGTGCACAAAATTTTCCTTTGTAATCAATACGTCCTAGATAAATTGGAATTCTAGCCTCTTTAGCAATGATCAAAAAACCTTTTTTCCATTTTTTCCTTTTTTTACGACTGCCTTCTGGAGTAATACAAAGATACATTGAATCTCGTTGTTTAAACTCTGAAATCAATTGATCGACCAACTGACTGTCTTTATTTCCTCTACTCACAGGAATAACATGAAGTGATTTAAGCAATAAGCCCAAGGGAAAAAAGAAGAGTTCCTTCTTCATTAATACATAGGATGGAATACCTTGAGCTAAAAAAATCAATTCTCCCCAAACAAAATCCCAATTCGAAGTGTGTGGTACAGAGATGATTATGGCTTTTTTTTCAGTAGGATACTCTCCCTTGTATTTCCATCCTCCTAAATATGTTACTAATCTTGCTATATACTTCATTCGCCTATTTTTTGGTTAAAACCCAGTATCAATAAGTGTTTCATCTATACCTTTCGTTTATTCTGCACAAAAGTAAGATTTTTTTCTCAGTAAGGTTTTGTTTCTTAAAAATATATTGTACTTTTGTGGCACAATTTTCCTTAGGGGTATACTAAGTGGTTTTCTAGAACCCACCTCGTGGTATTAACATTTAAAACAATAAAAAATGTACGCTATTGTTGAGATTGCAGGACAGCAATTTAAAGTTGAAAAAGATCGTAAGGTGTATGTACACCGATTAGCAGACGAAGAAGGAGCAGTTATTGAACTAGATAACGTTCTTTTCGTAGACAACGACGGTCAGGTAAAAATTGGCACGCCTAAAGTAGAAGGTGCTACAGTTACCGCAAAAGTTTTAAGCCATCTTAAAGGTGACAAAGTAATTATCTTCAAAAAGAAAAGAAGAAAAACTTTCGAACGTAAAAATGGTCATCGTCAATATTTGACTCAGATTCTAATTGAATCAATTAACGCTTAATTTTAACTTCTAAATTATTTAATAAGATATGGCACACAAAAAAGGAGTCGGTAGTTCTAAGAACGGTCGCGAATCAGAAAGCAAAAGATTAGGAGTAAAAATCTGGGGTGGACAAGCTGCCAAAGCAGGTAGTATTATTGTTCGTCAAAGAGGTACTGTACATAATCCAGGTCAACATGTAGGAATTGGTAAAGATCATACCCTATTTGCTTTGATCGCTGGTACTGTTATTTTTACAAAGAAGAGAAATAACAAATCCTTCGTTTCAATTGAAGCTGTCGCAGAATAAATTGAAATAAATCAAATATTAAACTCCTGTGTTCTGCTTGAATACAGGAGTTTTTTTATACTTTTACGAGACCAAATGATAACGTAATATATTTATCATCTCGGATTGTTAATCTAAAATCTTATCCAATATGTTGAATCTGAAATTCATCCAAGAAAACAAAGAAACTATCATTAAGCGCCTGGCTGTGAAAAATTTTGATGCCAGCGAAACCGTTGAAAAAATCATTGAACTTGATAATCTACGTAAATCTCTTCAACTAGAAGCTGACAATAAGCAGGCACAAATGAATAGTGTCTCCAAACAAATTGGTCAATTGATGCAGTCAGGACAGAAGGATGAAGCCGAAAAAGCACGAAAAGAAACTGCGGATTTAAAAAATTCAATCGTTGAAATCAATAACCAGCGAACTGAAGTAGGTGTAGAATTAACTAATCTACAATTGCGCCTACCTAATCTTCCACACCCTTCCGTTGTACAGGGCAAATCGGATGCAGATAACGAAGTGATAAAAACAGTTGACAATGTACCACAAAAGCAAGAAAGCGATGAGCCACATTGGGAACTAGCTAAAAAATATGACCTGATAGATTTTGAAACAGGGGTTAAAATTACAGGGGCAGGATTTCCTCTTTACAAAGGTTATGGTGCTAGACTACAACGTGCATTGATTAACTTTTTCTTAGATGAAAATATCAAGGCTGGGTATCAAGAAATACAACCGCCCCTAATGGTTAATGCTGCTTCAGGTTATGGAACTGGACAGCTACCAGATAAAGATGGACAGATGTATTATGTCAATGAAGATGATCTTTATCTAATTCCAACAGCAGAGGTTCCAATAACCAATATATATAGAGACGTGATTGTAGATGGAGAGCTATTACCTATCAAAAACACAGCTTATTCTGCTTGCTTTCGTAGGGAAGCAGGCTCTTATGGAAAAGATGTCCGCGGCTTGAATCGACTACATCAATTTGATAAAGTTGAAATTGTGCATATCTCTCGACCTGAAACTTCTTATGAAGCATTGGATGGAATGGTTCAACATGTGGAAAGTTTATTGATCAAATTGGGACTACCCTATCGTATTTTACGTTTATGTGGTGGAGACATCAGCTTCACCTCTGCCCTAACTTACGACTTTGAAGTGTATTCTAAGGGTCAAGAAAAATGGCTAGAGGTCAGCTCTGTTTCTAACTTTGAAGATTTTCAATCTAATCGCCTAAAACTTCGCTTTAAGGATAAAGGAGATAAAAAAACAACTACTTGCCATACATTAAATGGTAGTGCATTGGCTTTACCACGTATCGTTGCTTCTTTATTAGAGAATTATCAATGCGAGGAAGGAATCAACATTCCTGAGGTTTTACGTCCATTTATGGGTACAGATATGATAAAAGCTTAAAAAAACATCATAAAAACCGATGAGATTTTTATTTGCAATATGCATTTTTCTACTACCATTGTTCGCCCAAGCGCAGCAAAGTAGTTCACAATTGGCATTTACTTACTATAATAATAAAGAGTACGATAAAGCTGCAGAAACCTTTTTGCAGCTTTATCAACGTACTCGTTCATCTCAATATTTAAATTATCACATCATCTCCCTTATCAATGATAATCAATATGATAAAGCAGTAGAACTATTGAAAAATTTACTCAAAAAAGATGAAAACAATAAAGAGATGATAATCAATTTAGGCTATGTATATGAACAACAAGGGAAGGCCAAAAAAGCCGAAGAGTGCTATGAGAAAGCAATAAAAAAAATGATACCCCATGCAAGTGATATCAAAAATTTAGCCTATAAATTTCAAAATATTCGAGAGTATGACTGGGTTATTCAGACTTATACACAAGGACGTAAATTGCTTAAAAAACCAAATGCCTTTTTAAAAGAGCTGGGAGAAAGCTATATGATGGCAAGAAATTTCGATCAGATGCTTACCCTTTTTATTCAACTTCTCAAACAAACTCCGACAGAAATCAATAATGTCACTTCAAATCTTAGTTTTGCTCGCTCATACGATATTATGAATAGTGCAGATACCATCATTGAACAAAAATTAGCAGAACTGTTTCAACAAGATGATTACAATCCTATTTTTGACGAATTATCTGTTTGGTACTCCCTACAAAAAAAGAAGCATAAAGAAGCTTTAGAGCACGCCATTTTACTCAATCAAAAATCAAAGAATAAAGAACATATCTTTATGAATATTGCACGTGATGCAAATGGAACTAGTGATTATATCA
>CAMRAP010000146.1 GCA_947039985.1 uncultured Odoribacter sp. | reverse complement strand
TTTTTTCACACTGAAATATTAGTGTATATTTATTAATTGCATTTATTGGTTGAGTGCGTAAAAAAGATTAGAATTAGATGGAAAAGAATGAAGTTAAAGTAGTTGTAGCAGACCCTACAACACTCGGTTTATTTGGTTTAGCAATAGTGACACTTATTGCCTCTTCACAGAAATCAGGTCTTACAGAGGGTTTGTCTTATGTGTTGCCTTGGGCGATATTTTTAGGGGGTATTGCTCAGATTATTGCATCAATATTTGATTGTTAAGCATAACAATCTTTTGGGCTCAACAGCCTTTGCTGCTTATGGACTATTTGGGTTGGGAATGGTAGCTGGTTGGTTAATTAAGCTTGGATGTTTTGGTGAGACCTTAGCAGCAGGAACGGATGTGGCACAGTTGGGCTTTATTTTTGTAGGCTATCTATTATTATCGATTGTATTGACAATCTCTACCTTGAAGATGAACAAGGTGATGTTTGTATTGATGTCCTTTATCTGTATTCTATTTCTTTATTGACATTCTATGCTTTAGCTGCGAAGTACTTAAATTCTTTCTTTGGAAAAGAACTACTTAAATGTGGTGCTCCATGTATTAAGTAAGATTTGATCGATTCATAAAAATAAGGTGTGGCACATTTGCCACACCTTTACTTTTTATTTGGAAGGTACATTTTTCAATGTCTCCTTTAGGTATTTCCAGAATTTCTCGACAGAGGGAATATTTACTTTTTCGTCGGGGGAGTGGGGGAAGCAGATCGTTGGACCGCAAGAGATCATATCCCAATTTGGATATTTCGCTCCTAAGAGTCCACATTCTAATCCTGCATGTATGGACAAAACGGCTGGTTTTTTGCCATACATTTGCTCATATATTTCTTGCATTTCTTTTAAAATGGTTGAATTTGGATTTGGTTTCCAGCCTGGATAAGCTCCGCTGAAAGTCGTATGGTCTGCTTCTGCTAATTCAAACACTGCTTGTATCGATTGTGCTAATGCATCTTTAGCTGTTTCTACAGAGGAGCGAATCAGTGTATTTATCACAACCTTGCTATTTTCTGATTTGACAATAGCTATATTATTTGATGTTTCCACTGTATCAGGCATTGAATCAATCATTCTTACCGCTCCATTAGGACAAGCAATAATAGAATTCGTCAGACGATATTGAGTGCAAAGATCTATCACAAATGGTGGCATATCAGTCGCTTCAATGCAAAGTTGTAAATTGGGTTCTTGTGCACCAAGTTCAGCTTTATAGATGGCTAGGGTTTCTGCAATTGCTTTCTGTAATTGATCGGCATTAGCCTTCGGAACTACAATCACAGCAAATGATTCGCGTGGAATAGCATTTCTTAATGACCCCCCATCAATAGATGCTAGGTATATATCTAACTCTTTTGCGTAAGTTTTTAAGAAGCGGAATAAAAGTATGTTAGAATTGCCACGTCCTAAATTAATATCCAATCCAGAGTGTCCTCCTTTTAATCCTTTTACAGTTAATTTATAAGCTATTGAATCTGCTGGAAGACTCTCTTCTTCATAAGTGAATTCAGTGACAGAATTAATACCTCCTGCACAGCCAACATATAATTCGCCTTCTGATTCAGAGTCTAGGTTGATAAGAATATCTCCTTTTAAAACTCCAGCTTCTAGACCGTTTGCTCCATCCATTCCTGTTTCTTCTGTTGCTGTAATCAACAGTTCGATAGGTCCATGAGGAAGATCATTTGCTGTTAATACAGCCATTCCTGCAGCTAAACCTAATCCATTGTCAGCTCCCAATGTTGTACCTTTTGCAGCGACCCATTCGCCATCAACGTAGGTTTGTATAGGATCGTTTTCAAAATCATGTACCGTATCACTATTTTTTTGAGGAACCATATCTAAATGAGCTTGTAAAATAATTCCCTTGCAATTCTCCATACCTGGAGTTGCCGCTTTGCTCATAATGATATTACCAACAGCGTCTATCGTTGCTTCAATACTGTTTTCCTTTGCCCACTCAAGCATGAATTTTTGTGCTTTCTCTTCGTGATTAGAAGGGCGTGGAACTTGTGTTAGTTCGTAAAAGTTCTGCCATACTTTAGCAGGTTTAAGATCTTTAATTGTACTCATTGTTGTCGGTTTAGGTAAAGATTAATTATTTTGCATATGCTCTTTTAGGTAATTTACGAATTTTGTGTACAATTGAAGACTTGTATTTCCTCCGTAGATACCATGGTCTCTATTGGTATAGATAGCCATATCAAATTGTTTATTAGCTTGTACCAAATGTTCTGAAAGTTCATAGGTGTTTTGAACATGTACATTATCATCTGCTGTTCCATGACAAAGCAATAGATTTCCTTTTAATTTATCCACCCAACTGATGGGGGAATGGTCAGTATATCCTTTTTCATTTTCAGCCGGTGTACGCATATATCGTTCTGTATAGATGGTATCGTAGAATTTGAAATTACTCACAGGTGCAACTGCTATTGCTGTAGAGAAAACATCATGACCTTTCATGACACATAGTGCAGACATAAATCCTCCATAACTCCATCCCCAGATACCGATATTCTTTGCATCAATATCAGGCTGTTTACCCAACCATTTGGCTGCAGCAATCATATCATCACTTTCAATTTCTCCTAATTTCATATAGGTACATTTACGGAACTCCTCGCCACGAGCAGCCGTTCCTCGAGGGTCAACACAAGCCACAATAAATCCTTCTTGAGCTAAATAATTGAGCCAATTTAAGCTCCAATTGTTTTTAACTTGTTGTGAATTGGGGCCACTGTATTGAGTGATTAATAAAGGATATTTTTTCTCCGCCTCCATATTCCTAGGTTTCATAATCCAAGCATTCAGCATTGTTTTCCCATCAGCTGCTGGAATTTGGATATACTCACGTTGAGCAACATTATAAGTTTTAGCTTTTTTTTGCACCTTTTTGTTTTCTGCCAAAACCCGCACTTGCTTTCCTTTGTAGTTATAGAGTGTGGTTACAGGTGGTGTTTCACTGTTCGATACCACATTGATATAGTAAGCAAATGTTTTACTGAAACTAGCTTCATTCCATCCTTTTACACTTGTTATTTTTTTCTTTAAGCCTTTTAAATTGATGCTGTACACATGCTTTTCTAGTGGCGATTCTTCGTAAGAGGAGTAATAAAACAGTTTACGAACTGGATCGTAACCATAGAAATCAATCATATCAAAATTACCTTTTGTGATAGCTTGTCTTTCATTTCCACTGATATCATACAGATAGAGGTGCATATATCCGCTTTTCTCGCTAGTCAGCACGAATTGGCTACCATTATCTAAAAAGAATACATTGTCAAGATTACTTTCTCCAATATAGTATTTGTTCTCTTCACGATATAGAGGTGTGTGAGTACCTACTTTTGCATTTGCAAGTAAGATTTCTAGTTTATTTTGGTGGCGATTCATTCGGGAAATAGCCAACTTCTTAGGGTCTTTAGTCCAACGAATACGAGGGATATAAATATCTGTCTCTTCGCCTATATCCATTTTTAAAGTTGTACGATCGTTTACATCATATACATGTACAGACACTTCAGCATTCTTTTCTCCTGCTTTAGGGTATTTGTAGGTATAGTTTGATGGATAAAGCTCATTTTCTTTGCGAGTAGGAGTTGCTCCTTGAAACATATTCATCTGAAACTCTTTGACATCTGTTTCATTAAACTTGATATAAGCTAGGCTTGAACCATCTGCCGACCATTCAAATGCTCTATTAAAAGAAAATTCCTCTTCGTATACCCAGTCTGGTGCTCCGTTAATGATGTGATTTTGCTTTCCATCATTGGTGATTTGACGCTCAGAGCGAAAGCGTAGATCGTGAATAAAGATATTATTGTCACGAATAAAAGCAATGCGTCCTCCATCGGGAGAAAAAGTGGCTAAACGCTGACCTTTACCTTCTGATAAAGGCTTGATCTCTTTGTTTCTTCTGTCATATACATAATAATCAGCTGTAAATGAACGACGATAAATCGGTTTTTTGTTGGTGTTAATTAAGATTCGACTCTCATCAGCATTAAAATTATAATCATTGATTTGTGTCAGTGGCGAATCTTCAATCTTTGTAAGGTCTAATAAAGTTTCCACTGCTAATCCAGTCTTATAGCTGTATTTTAAAATCTGTGTACCCTTGTTTTCTAAAACTGTATAATGTAAACCATCATTCATAGAGCGAAGTCCTTGAACATGTTCTGTTCTGAAAGTTCCATCGACTAAAAAATCATTTAAACTGAGCTGTTTGTTTTGTGCAAACGTTAGATTATAAATAAATGCAAGTAAGCATATAATTTTGATTTTCTTTACCATATTTTTATATCTTGTTTTGTTATTATTTCACCTTTAAAGTTTGAAAAAATATTATTTTATAAAGATTCTGTGGTGTCATTCTTTACACAGGAAAAGTGGGTAGCAAAGCTATTTTTTAATCGAAGAGGCTATCTCGAATTTTATTTCCAGACAGCCTCTTTTTGTTTAATTTCCGTGTTTTGAATGTAGTTTCAAACGCATTAATCGGATATCTTCTTCCGCATAATCTCCTTCGAATTCATCGAAAGCATCAGAAATATTATCTGAATTAGCTTCCATAAAATAATCTAGGATCTCTTCTTGTTGCTCATCATCTAAAATCTCATCAATGAAATAATCAATATTCAATTTAGTTCCAGAGAAAACAATAGCTTCCATCTCTTTTATTAATTCTCCATAAG
>CAMRAP010000145.1 GCA_947039985.1 uncultured Odoribacter sp. | reverse complement strand
GTCATCTTGAATAGGAGTTTGATCAAAATAGATACCAGCACGAAGATTTGTTCGTTCAGTTAACTTATACTCTGCACCCAAACGCACAGCTACGGAGTTATCGTAATTCTTGGGAGCTGAAATGACAGCATCTTTAGTAAAAGCAATGCTTAATTCTTTATATGCACTCCAGAATACTGTTTGCACCTCTCCGGCTAAAGTTAAGCGATCATTAACTAAATAGGATGCTCCTATTGTAAAGTTTGCAGGCATGGGCATTTCTGCTTTAAATGAACCTTGATCCATAATTGCGAGCATTCCTTTTAACTTTGCAAGTTTAAGATTCCCTGCTGCTGCTGCTGCTGTAAGCATATCATCTGCCCCAATTGCATATGCAATATCAGCAGTTCCTTCCTCTACCTTCATTTTAACACATGATCTGTAAGAAGCACCTAGAGTTAAACGATCTGTTGCGTCATACATGATACCTACATTATACCCTAAACTGACACTTGAACTTCCCTCTAAAGTAGCAGATATTGGAGCGATTTCAGCAAAGCTTTCACCACCCGCTGGAAAAAAAGCTCCAACAGGTAGCATTGCACGCGACAATTCGATGCTACCGAATGAGATCATCATACCGGCACCAATACTTAATTTTTCTGTTATTTTATAAGCAGCCGTTGGTTGTACGTTGAATGCTTGGAGGCTAATATTTTGTACTAAATGTGCACCAGCCCAATCTTTTCCCCAATCTAGTGTACTACCATATGGGGTATTCATACTAATTCCAAATGAAAATTTATCACTCACCTTAAATGCTGCATAAGCATACATTGGAGTGGATGGTTTTACGTTATTAGTTGATTCTATACCCGCTTTATCAGTAAAAGTTGCTTTTGCAAAAACAGCAGAAAAACCTGCTGAAAGATCTAATGATTTTTGCATAAATGCTAATCCTGCTGGATTAAAAAATTGACTTTCTGCCCCTAGTTTTTGTGCAACTCCAGTATGTCCCATACCTGTTTGGCGGGTACTCTGTAAATTGACTTGATAACCTTCAGCTTTTACTGTACTAAACATAGCACTACAGGCCAATACTAATAGAATTTTCTTCATCTATCTTTATAATTTAATTCATACTCTTTGTGTGGTAAATCTAATCTATATAAATTACCATTTTTCGAAGTCAAAGATAGTTGTAAAATGCAAAAGAATCAAATATTTTAAAAAAACGAACACTTTTATTGACGGAAACTGCTTTGTGTCAGTATGTTTTCTTGGGGAAGATATGTTGGTAAATAGTTGGAATTATTCGCTCGGGTAGGGCAGATATCAATGCCACCACGGCGAGTGTATAAGCAACTCACGACTAATATCTCTGGATTAAAAATATCTGAAAGTCGTTTGTAGACCATTTCACAAATCTCTTCGTGAAAATGATTTTCATTTCTTAAAGATACAATGTATTTTAGTATAGAAGCCTTATCTGGAAGTGTATTTGCTTTGATATGTATGTAAATAGTGCCCCAATCGGGTTGATTTGTGATTTTACAATTGCTTTTCAGTAGATGACTACCTATTTTTATCTCTCCACCAGTTTGATAGATGTTTTCGCTTAAATAGGCGAGGTGCTCTTGATAGATATTAAACTCTATTAAATTAGAATCAATATGCTCTTCTATAATTTGATACTCATTAAAATCAAATGGTCTATCTTGAGGTGGATTTGTATAAAAACAAGCTTTTACTGCTGCTGCTAGTAGGGTACTTAAATCTTTTTCAACTCTCTCTGTAAAGTTTTTGATGGCTATCTCTTGATTTGCTCCGAGAGTCGTCATATTATAAGAACCGAAATATAATTTTAGCGATTTGCTTTCAACAATACTTGTTGTAGATGCAGGATATACAATTTTTAAAATGCCTGCAACTGGCATCCCATTATCTAGTATAAAACTAGCTTCATAGGCATGCCAGCTATCAAAACCACAAAAGAGTTCCTCTCCCTTTTCTATTCCGTATATCTCTCGGTTTAGGTTTCTGGGTACGGCAACTAATATCTTAGGGCAATAAGATTTTGGATAATCAATCTGTTTGCCCAGAAGTTTTGCTTCCTGTGTATTATCAAGTATTGCTTGCATGGATCGATTAAAAGTTTTGCATATTATAAAGCCTGGTGTATACACCATTCATCTTTAACAATTCATCATGTGTACCATTTTCAACAATTTCTCCTTCGTGAAATACACAAATCATGTCTGCATTTTTAATGGTTGACAAGCGATGGGCAATAACAATAGATGTGCGATTTTTCATCAAGTTATCTAATGCTTCTTGTACTAATTTCTCTGATTCCGTATCAAGAGCAGAAGTTGCTTCGTCTAGAATCATAATAGGAGGGTTCTTTAATACTGCTCTCGCAATGCTAAGTCGTTGACGTTGACCTCCACTAAGCTTACCACCTCTGTCGCCAATAATAGTTTCATATCCATTTTCACTTTGCATGATGAAATCATGAGCATTTGCAATTAGAGCGGCATTTACAACGTCTTCACGACTAGATTCTTCCACACCAAAAGTGATGTTGTTGTAGATTGTATCGTTGAAAAGAATAGGATCTTGGTTGACATTTCCAATAAACTCACGTAAGTTAAAAAATGAGAGCTCTCGAATATCAGTCCCATCAACAGTAATTTCTCCTTGTTGTATATCATAAAAACGAGGGAGTAAATCAACAAAGGTACTTTTCCCCGAGCCTGATTGACCAACTAGTGCCACTGTTTTTCCTTTCTGGATCGTTAGATTTATATCTTTTAAAATTTGTTTACTGTCATTGTACCAAAAGTTTACATTTTTATAGGTAATCGCTTCAGTAAATTGATTGACTATTTTAGGATTCTCAACCTCTTTTATAGAAGATTCTGCCAGTAATATCATATCAACACGCTCCATTGCTGCTAGTCCTTTTAGAACGCTATAATATGCATTGGTTAAGTTTTTGGCTGGATTGAGTATCAGATAGAAAAGAGCAATATAAGAAAGAAAATCTTCAGCAGTTAGTGAGCCTTCTCCATTAATGACAAGCGTCCCTCCAAACCAAAGAATGATAACAATGATGATGGTACCCAGAAATTCACTCACTGGATGTGCTAATGAACGACGACGCATCAAGCGATTTTGAATACGGCGGTATTGTTCATTTTCGTCTGAAAAGCGTTGTTTCATTTTATTTTCAGCATTAAAAGCCTTAATGATTCGTAAGCCAGATAGCGTTTCTTCCATTAGCGCAAGGATTTCTCCCATCTTAGTTTGTCCTTCCCAAGAGTGACGTTTTAAGTTTTTCCCCACCCTTCCAATCAAAAGTCCCATAATAGGAAGCAAAATGAACACAAACAAGGTTAGTTGCCAACTCATCAATAGCATTATGGAAAGATTTACAATGATGATTATAGGACTTTGAAATAACATTTCTAATGAACTCATTACTGATGCTTCAACCTCTTGCACATCCCCAGTCATTCTAGATATAATATCTCCTTTTCGTTCTTCAGAAAAAAACGGAATAGGAAGCGATAATATTTTTGCATAAATTTTGCGACGAATATCTCTGACAACACCATTCCTTACATAGATTAATTCATAGGATGCTAAATAGGAAAAACCAGTTTTTAGAGCTGTTGCAATGACTGCTACGGCTCCTACAAAAATTAAAGTACTTGATGCACCGTAAGTATACTTGACACATGTAACATAGTAATTGAATATATCAGTAATGGTTTCTTTGTTAAAGGCAAAAGCCTTTAATTCTGTAATATCATTTTGATTATTGAATATGATTTCCAAAATAGGAGCTAGCATGAGGACAGCTAAACCGCCAAAAATAGCATGTAATATATTGAAAACAATACTTTTAGTAACCTTAAATTTATAAGGAAGAGCAAATCTTTTTAGAATGGCAATAAGATCGTTCATATATATAGTTTGTGTAAACTTAAAAATAAAAATGTTGAGATAGAGAGGGATATAATACTCCTCTCTTGTCTCAACGATTTTATCCGTGTTTTAAATACCAGTATAATTAGACGGTGTGATCTGTTTTAATGATTCTTTCAACTCATTAGAAACTTCCAAAGTGTCAATAAATTCTGCAATAGACTCTTGAGATATTTTACTATTGGTACGAGTCAATGCTTTTAATGCTTCGTATGGGTCTGGATAAGCTTCACGGCGAAGTACCGTTTGAATAGCCTCTGCAACAACAGCCCAATTTTTTTCCAAATCTTTCTCTATGGCATCTTGATTGATAATCAATTTGTTTAATCCTTTCAATGTAGATTTTATAGCAATAATTGTATGAGCCAATGGTACACCAATATTTCTCAATACTGTTGAGTCTGTTAAATCTCGCTGTAAACGTGAGATGGGTAGTTTATTGCTTAAGTGGTCAAAAACAGCATTTGCAATGCCCAAATTTCCTTCTGAGTTTTCAAAGTCAATAGGGTTTACCTTATGAGGCATAGCAGAAGAACCAACCTCTCCAGCTTTGATCTTTTGCTTGAAATAAGTCATAGAGATATAAGTCCATAAATCTCTATCTAAATCCATGATAATATTGTTAATCCTTCTCAAATTATCAAATAGAGCAGCAAAATTGTCGTAGTTAGAAATTTGAGTGGTGTATGTTTCACGCTCAATTTTCAACTTTTCATTTAAAAACTTATTACCGAGATCGGAAGAGCGTCGTGTAGGGAAAGAGTGTTAAGATTAGTGTAGATCTC
>CAMRAP010000144.1 GCA_947039985.1 uncultured Odoribacter sp. | reverse complement strand
ACAGAAATAGACAAAGATGGTAAAATAATAATTCAAGCGATTAAAAAAGAGGAAGCTGAATTATTAGTGTGGTGTATTTGCTCATATTTTGCAAACAAACAACTTCAGAATCGCACAGAAGAAGAAAAAGAGATTATCAAATTAAAGAAAGAATTAGAAAAATTATACTGATTATATCATGGAAGCAACAATTCAATACACAATTACAGCACCTTGTGAGTGCACTAAAGCCCAATTTGAAGAGTGGTTAGCATTTGAACTTAAAACTGGTGGCAATTCAATAGGAAACGAAAATCCATTGTACGATCAATCGTTAGATATTGATCTTGGAGAATATTCCGATATTGATATCACACTGGATTAATTAGATCAATATGGACTACAGCCAATATAGATTAACCAACTGGGATTGGACAGATCAATATAAAAAGTCAATGGGAGAGACAGCATACTTTGCTTACAAAGATAAGGTGGTCTCTCTATTGGATACTTTACAACCAGGATACTTTTATGATATAGAAAACAATGTATCAACTGAAAATATTGACCTGTTTATGAAAATATGCTGTATGTGGATATTAACCAATCCTAATTACGACCTAAGCCGTGATTACACAAAAATAAGACGTAGAAAATGAAAAGAGGACATTGGACAGACGAACAGATAAAATTTGCACTCGATAACGTGGGCATTTTATCCAATCTAGATATTTCAAACCAAGTTGGTAAAACAGAGAGAGCTGTTAAGTTATTTCTACATCGTAGGCGTGCTTCGGTAGGGAAAAGCGTTAAGCGAAATTTGGTGACAGAACTCATAGTGTTGAAATTTATCGACGTGTCTCTTTTTGTTCCAAACCGAGCTTTTTATGATGCGGTAAAAATCTCACAAAAAAGATGGTGGGACTTATTTCATGGTCGTAAATCAATCACAGAAGACGAATACCTCAGCCTCGTTACATTTCTTAAAGTATCATTAAAAGATGCCTTCGAGGCTCGACAACTTAATTTATTTGAACAAGATGGGCAGAATTAGCGAAGAAATAATAGAGCGGATAAAAAACGCTTCTAACATAATAGATGTAGTTGGAGAGAATGTATCACTTCGTAAAAAGGGAGTGAATCAATGGGGCATGTGCCCATTCCACAAAGATTCTGATCCAAGCATGTGCGTAAGCGAAGCAAAGCAAATTGCAACCTGCTTTGTTTGTGGTGAAACTTGGAATGTTTTCAACTTCGTTATGAAGCATGATAACATGAGTTACCCTGAAGCTGTAAGGTATCTTGGTTCAAAATGCAATATCGAAATACCTATCGAGGAGCAAACTCCAGAAGAGGAGATCAGAACAAAGAAAAAAGAAAGTGTTATAATTGCCTTAAATGCAGCTAACGAACACTTTAAAAACAACTTAGATAAAAATGCTGATGCACAATCTTATCTAAGAGCAAGAGGCTACAATGTAGGTGTTAATCAAACACTCGCACTCTATAATGCTGGATATGCCGAAAACTCATACACAGCACTACACAAAGAACTGCAATCAAAAGCATTTGCAACAGATATAATCATTGAAGCTGGTGTTGCAAAGAAAAATGACAGAGA
Source organism: uncultured Odoribacter sp. (assembly GCA_947039985.1). Taxonomy (GTDB): domain Bacteria; phylum Bacteroidota; class Bacteroidia; order Bacteroidales; family Marinifilaceae; genus Odoribacter. The sequence goes on along the minus strand of CAMRAP010000144.1, from coordinate 3,209 downwards.
TTCTTTGTATGATTTTTTCCGTAACCGCATAACGTTCCCCTTTTACAATCTAAAAGGAAACGTAATAGGGTTTACAGGTCGCATAATTAACCAAGACGAAAAAGCGGCTAAGTATCAGAACACAGGAGACACACTGCTGTTTAAAAAAGGAACTGCCCTATTTGGACTCTACCAAGCGCGCAAAGCAATTGGGCAAATGGATAAGGTATATTACGTCGAAGGGCAATTTGATGTATTAGCACTTGCAAATGTAGGTATAACAAATACCGTGGCAGGTTCTGGTACTGCTATGACAGACGAACAAATAAACTTGTTACTTCGATTTACCAAAAACGTAACGCTTATATACGACTGCGACAAAGCAGGAATAAAAGCGACTATTAAAAACATACATGCGTTATTAGCACATGGAGCAAAGGTCCGCGCAATTAAACTTCCTGAAGGGCAAGATCCCGACCTATTATCAAAAGGCAAATCGCATGATGTTCTATTGAAATATCTGATCGAAAATGAAATTGATTGGGCAAGTTATTTGATAGATCAATATAAACCTTTGTTTGCTGATCCTATAATCAAAGAAGAATCTTTGGTTTTGATTGTTGAGTGTATCTCTCTTATACAAGAAAAAAGCCTAAGAGCTAGCTATGCGAAAACAATCTCAGACTTTTTTGACCTTGACATTGATATTACGAAACAAAAGATTCGAGATTTTACAGCGAAGCTTCCAAAGTCTGAAGACGAAATAAAGGCTGGATTTTATGGATATGATGCACTACCGGACACGCTCAAAGAAAAGCATGACACGTGCATTTTAACCAATAAATTTAAAGATTTCACGGAACAGTACGGAACAACCCCTATTATATATTTCAAGGGGATGCCGTCTACCAATCAGATCCAGGAACTCCGAAGACACGTTACCTATATACAGTACAATACCGTATATGATTTAGGTTTTGACGAGCGTACAGAGTGCGACGAATTAATACTACTAACAGAGTTGTATAAGTTAGGGTTTGTTGTATATATATCAACTCCAGAAACTGAGATGATATACATTGACTATTATATTGGAATTTATTCTGTCACTTTTAAAAGTATCAAAGGTGACGTGAAAGCTGTATATTGTAGTCGATGTGCCGAACTTATCTCACACGCTCCAGATGATACAAGAATCATTGGGTCGAAAGAGTGGCCTAAACTACTCTCGCTTGACAAAAAGCAATACAATGATATCTTAAAACCATATTTAGACAAAAAGAAATCCAAAGCTGCAATTTCGATTCAATCAGCAGATGATGAACTGTTAGAGGATAATGACGATCCTTCAATCGTTCCAGCTTACGTTGAAGAAAACGAGGAGTACAACAACCTATATCGTCGACACGGCTTTTACCCTCGATTAAACAAGGATAAAGAGCCTGTCTGCTATATGTTCAAAAATACAAATAACAGTGGGCATATACCTGTTGCGGATTTTTATATGATCCCCCTTCTCCATATCTATGATACAGATTCCGAATACAACAAAAGAGTTATCCGCATCAATCGTCGTGGATACAAGCAGCCTGTATATATGGAGATAAAGAGTAAAGCTCTTGCAAGCATGCAATCATTCGAAGAAATACTTCTTAACGAAGAGGCTCTTAACTTCGAAAATGGAGAAGTGAAACACTTCAAAAAAATAAGACAAGCCATGAGTTATAATTACATCAAATGCGAAGAGCTAAAAACTTACGGTCAACAGCAAGAAAATTTCTTTGCCTTTGCAAATGCTATATTTCACGAAGTGGACAATGTCTTTAAAATAGACTACACCGATAAACTTGGAGTAGCAACACATAAGAATGAAAATTACTACCTCCCTGCATTTAGTGAGGTCTACTCTCGCGTAAGAAAAGACAACGATACGCACGAGAACCTTAGATCCTTTGTGTACAAAGAAATCCCCATCGAGCAGCAATGCAGCTTTGAAAAATGGGCAAAGCTGATGGACGAAGTATATAAGATCAACGACAATGGTAAGTGGGCATTAATATATTCAATCATGTGTGCCTTTCGGTCCGATATCCACTCTATTGACCGTTTGTTTACGGCAGTATTTTTCATGGGCCCAACAATGTCTGGTAAAACTCAGATTGGGATATCTGCAAGATCGCTATATATAACACCAGAGCTTCCTGCATTTAACCTAACAACAGGTACTGATGCAGCATTTCACACCCTTATGGGTTCATACCGCGACGTACCTCAGTTACTAGACGAGTATAACAATAAAATGATCTCTGATGATAAGTTTCAAGGTCTTAAATCTATCACCTATGATGGTGATGGAAAGCAAAAGCGTAAAGGTGCATCAAGCAAGGAACTGGAGACATCGAAGGTGTACAGCCCTGTTATCATTATGGGACAAGAAACACCTCAAAGAGATGATAATGCCCTAATGAATCGTGTAATCATTTGCGAAGTCCCAAAGAAAAAAGAAGTTTGGGATCCTTCAGAAAAAGAAGCATTCGACACCCTCAAGGCACACGAAAAGAACGGTCTATCAAATGTATTACTCGAAGTGCTCAAGCTACGCAAGATTGTACGCAAACACTATAAGAAGACACAAAGAGAGGTCGAAACCTCTTTAACCAAGTCTGCTTTGGTAGGTGATAATAAATCGGGTGATATGGTGCGTATCATCAAAACAGTAAGTCTATTTCTTACGATGCACAAAATCATAGACGAACACGCAGCGCATCTAAAACTGCCCTTCTCGTATGAAGAGTTCTATGCAATAGCAGCTAAAAAGGTAATGTCTCAAGTAGAAATGATTTCGCACTCAGACAAACTCTCAGGGTTTTTCAAATCAATGGATGTTATGGTCAATACCAAAACACTCCTTTATGGGAGAGAATTTGTTATTGATCAACCAGGTAGTTTGACCCTAAAGATGTCTGGAGGCGAAAAAAGAGAGCTTGCATTATCTCCCACGCATACCAAGGTACTGTATATCCGTCTATCGCTGATCTACACCCTTTATGCAAGATCTTCGTTTAACTCCGAAGACACAAGCCAATCAACAATTGAAGCAAATATCCGAAGTAATCCTGCATACCTCGGTCTAATTGCAACAAAGCGATTCAAATGGAAAGAATCAAGCGAAGTTACCAGGGCGGAAACTGGATCAAATGCATCAATAGGCATGTCCGATATGGTGCGTG
>CAMRAP010000143.1 GCA_947039985.1 uncultured Odoribacter sp. | reverse complement strand
TATAGGCTCCAAGTAAGCCTATCATAGCAATAATGCTAGGCAGGAATATTAGTTTGTCAAATAATTTAAACATACGCTGAAATTTCAAATTTTTCCTTATTCCGTAATTTCTATTTGTGTGCTTTGAATAAAAGTGCTTTTTCTTCTCTTGTTAAACTTTCGTATCCTGATTTTGATATTTTATCTAAAATTTCATTTGTCTTGTTTTCTTTTGCCTTTTTGTATGCGTTATACTCTTGGTCATTCATCTTAGAAGCGTTCTTTTTGTATTTTACCTTTATTCTCTTTTTAGGGGAGAATAGTTTTTTTACTAGTTCTAGTAATTTTATGATGGGGTAAGATAGATCTTTGTTTCTTTTCATCCCAAGGGAGAAACAGCACCCAAATAGTGCTCCTCCTAAGTGTGCAATATGACCTCCAGCATTTCCATGTTGAATGCTTAGTATATCAATAAGTGCAGTGAAAAGTGCTAAGTAAATCAGTTTTACCGGTCCAATTAAAAACATATATATTTTTTGTTGGGGGTGGTAGATACATACCGCAAAAACAATTGCCATTACCGAGGCTGAAGCTCCAATTGCCCAAGAGGATAAGCGAGTCAATTCGTCAAAGTAGGGAAACATAGTATAGCTACCGATGTATAGAGATGCACCTGATATTCCACCGAGTATATAGACTCCTACCAATTGTTTTTGGGTGAAATCGTTTAAAAACAGACTGCCAAACCAAAAAAGCCATGCCATATTAAACAGTAGATGTAAAAACTCAAAATGAGTAAACATATAGGTGAAAAGTGTCCATGGGCGGATCAGTAGGTAGTGTGGATATGCAGGAACACCTATCCATTCCAATAGGATCGAATAAAAATCTTGCCCTGTATTTCCTGTCAAGTTGAAAAGGGCAGCTAAGATTGTTATGACTAAAAATAGTCCAATGTTAATGTATATCAATTTGATTAATGAAGATCCATTCTGAAAAGAGGATTTTATTCCCTTTCCAATGCCTTCAGAAAATCCCCCTCCGGGATTTCTATTATACATCGTATGTTGTGTGTTCCAATTCATTTTTTCAAATGCTTGTTACTGTAATGTTTAGTAAAACTTTCTTCTGTTTTGACTCCAATATTTCAGTAGAATAAAACCAAATAACATCCCTCCTAAATGAGCAAAATGAGCGATATTGTCACCTGGATTATTTTGTAAACCTAGATAAACTTCAATTAATCCATAGCCTAATACGAAATATTTAGCTTTAATAGGAATAGGGATAAACATTAGATATAGTTCTGTGTTAGGGAATAGCATGCCGAAAGCTAATAATAGTCCAAAAACGGCTCCTGAAGCACCAACCATAGGGATGTTCACTTTTAAATCGATGATCTCTTGAAACAGTAGTTTCCCTTGTTGAATGTATGCTGGAGAACTGGGATTATTGATCCAATTATCTATATTTGTCCATATTGAACTGGGTGGATTAGGGATTTGTTCCTTTAGAACCTCAGCCAGTAAGTTTGGATCTGGAGCTATTTGAAATATAGTATACTGCTCTAGTAGGCTCCGAATTTCAAACCAGCCGATAGTACTATTCAATAATCCAGCACCAATTCCACAGACAAAATAATAAATCACAAAACGGCGACTTCCCCAGGTTGATTCAAGAATACGTCCGAACATAAAAAGCGCAAACATATTAAAGAATAGATGGCTAATACTTCCATGCATAAACATATGTGTAACATATTGCCATGGCCACCAAAAGTGGGATTGTGGTAGATGTAGTCCTAATACATGATTTACATCTATGCCAAATTTTTCAATAAGCATAGAGAGAAGAAACATCACCACATTAAGTATGAGTAGTGCTTTAACCGCAGGAGGAATTCCATCCAATGGACGATAGTTTTGCATTATTGTTCATTTTTAGTTTGTGTATCTTTATTTACTTTAAGTATAGGCTTTCCAATAGGTCTCCGCTCCTTAGCTTCCTCTGGCTTAGGTCTAGGGGTGTTTCTTTGTGTGCTTTGCCCTTGGCGAGTATTGGTATTATTACTGCTATTACGGTTTTTATTGTTCCGTTTTTTCTGTGTTTTCTTTTCGTCAAAACGATTTAAACTGTCTTCGCCTACACCATCCGTATATTTAATGGCTTCTGGAATATGCTCGTTTTCTTCAACGGCTCTAGCAGGGATAGTACCTTTGCGGTTCATGGCAATAATTTCTTTCACTCGTTTCACGGGGATAGGAATGAATATCGATCTTCCTTCTTTATCAGGTGAATATGACATCACTCGAGCAAAAATATCTGTTTTCTGATGGTAAAGCATACCATCTCCAACATTTAGTGGAATATTGGTTGAAGGAAAATCCCTTTGTGCATCAATGTAAGCGTCAACTTCAAAGTTAAGGCAGCATTTTAATTTACCACATTGACCTGCTAATTTCTGTGGATTTAATGATATGTCCTGATAACGAGCAGCAGAGGTAGAAACAGAAACAAAGCTAGTGATAAATGTAGAACAGCATAGCTTTCGACCACAAGGGCCAATCCCTCCAATGCGCCCAGCCTCTTGGCGCGTTCCAATTTGCTTCATTTCTATGCGGATACGAAATGTTTCTGCCAAAACTTTGATTAAAGCTCGGAAGTCAACTCTGTCTTCTGCTATATAATAGAAGATCGCTTTGGTTTTATCACCTTGATACTCGACATCTCCAATTTTCATATTTAGCCTTAGGTCTGCTGCAATTTGACGAGAACGTATCATTGTATTGTGTTCTTGTTCAATAGCTTGTTGCCATTTTTCGATATCATGTGGCTTTGCTTTTCGGTACACCTTTTTCAACGGATTGCGTTCCACATCAAGTCGCTTTACACGAATTTGGTCTTTAACAAGCTCTCCAGCTAGAGAAACCACTCCTATATCGTGGCCCAAAGCAGTCTCTACTGCCACAACATCTCCTTTTTGTAATGGAATATTTAAAGGATTATGATAAAATCCTTTTCGGGTATTCTTAAATTGAACCTCAATCATTTCTGGGGCAGAACTTGTAGTAGGTAAGTCGCTAATCCAGTTATATACACCCAGTTTTCCTATCAATAGGCGGTGGTCAATAACTGGTTCTGCTTGAGGGTGCTTTGTGTGTAATTCTTGTACTTCCTCTTGTACTTCCTCTTTTGGAGGAGTTGGATATGTTTTTTCTTCTGTTGTTCTAGATTTAACAATGTTTTTTCGAACGCTGACCATATCTTCAGCAGGACTTGTAGATGTTACTTCTTCCTGTTCTTCGGCAGAAACTATTTCCTCTATCTCTTGTTCGGAAGTTACAACTTCTAATTCCTCTTGAGGAGCAAGCTCTTCGCTATCATTATTTTGTGGAATTAATAATTCATCCTTTTCTATATTGTCATTGTCTTGTATATCGCTCATGATACTTGTATTTTATATTGTTGTTGTTTAGACGAAGCTTTAGCTAGGTCTAATATTTTGCATAACCTTTATGCATAAATCTGTAAAAATTATTTTTGCATTTCCATTACGGATTATATCGTTGTATGATCGCTCAAATTCATGTATCAAAGGGAAAATATTCCCTTCGTTAATATAGGGAGAAAAGCGCAAAGAAAAATTGTTTTCTCGCTTTGTCATATAATTCAATTCAGGTAGTTGAAAATTGCGAATAAAATTTTCTCTAATCATACGGATGGCATGCATGATAAAATTTTTTTGTCGTTCTCTTCCCATACTGCCAATGTCATTGACCCATTCATTGACTGCTAGCATTTTACGTTCCCAGCATAAACGCATTAAGCTTGCAAATTTTTCTTGATTGTAGATTTGATCCTCGCTTTCATTAAGTAAGCGTAGTGCTCTATGCCAACTTCCCAAAGCAATGTGAGCATATTCAGATGCCTTTTCAGAAGTGATTCCTTTTTCTGCTATTAATTGCTGTTTTATTTGCTCCTGATTCAAAGGAGATATATGGATACGCTGTAAGCGTGACTGTATGGTGCTGATAATTTGTTCTGGATGTTCAGAAACCATTAAGAACAAGGTTTTCTCAAAGGGCTCTTCAATGATTTTCAGTAACTTATTGGAGCATTCTGGATTCATTTTCTCAGGTAACCACATCAGTAGTATCTTATAATCCGATTCAAATGCTTTTAGATGAAGCTTTCGTAAAATGTTTAGGCTCTCTTCTGTATAAATACCTGCTTGAGCATTATCATCTGCTCCCATTTCTGAATACCACTCCTCTAAGTTGAAATAGTTGCCCTGCGATAATAGCTTGCGCCATTCATTGATATATTCGTCGCTAACAGGGCTCTTAGTCTTGCGCACCACAGGAAAAACAAAATGAAGATCTGGATGTATGTTCTTTTGCATTTTTCGACACGAAGCACATTCTCCACAGGCATCCTCTTGTTTATTGCCCGTACAAAAGACGTATTGAGCAAATGCTAAGGCTAGTGCTAAAGTACCGTAACCGGTATCTCCAGCAAATAATTGGGCATGACTGATTCTCCCTGTTTTCAGGGAGTTTACCAGCCTTTGCTTTATATCATGATGTCCAATTACGTCCTTAAACATTATATTCTCATCAATAGATTACATTAATTTAATGCCCAATTCTTTGAATTGTTCTCCAGCAATTGCTGATGGAGAATCAATCATAACATCTCTTCCTGAGTTGTTTTTTGGGAAAGCAATGGTGTCACGAATACTATCTAGTTCTGCAAATAGAGAAACTAAACGGTCGAAACCAAAAGCGATACCGCCATGAGGAGGAGCGCCATATTTAAATGCATTCAGAAGGAAACCAAA
>CAMRAP010000142.1 GCA_947039985.1 uncultured Odoribacter sp. | reverse complement strand
AAACTAGTTAGGTTATCATAAATATGGCGAGGTAAAAAGATCTCCGCTCTTTCACCTAATGATTCATACAAATTCAATAATTGTCGAGCTTCACTGCTCAAAAATGCCGTCGGTTCTCCTTTGATTTTCATTGTAGTATATTAATTTTTCACACAAAACTACTCATTAATATTCTAATACAAAAATATCTGTTAAGGAAAGGCTGATTTTTTACAAGAAAAGGTTTGAAAAAACACAAAAAGAGCTATTTCTCTGTTTTTTCAACACTGTTTTTTAGCTTTTTTACTGAACAATCATTCAATGCTCATCTGACTATTTTCACCCATTACGCGACTAAAAAGGGCTTAAATAGCCATTTATTGAACACTTGTTCAAGTCCTAATCAATGGATTCTGGTCCAATCCGTTCCACATAACTTCCAGGGATATCCACCAAAGCACACCCCAAACACTCTATTCGAACCGCCACTTTCGTCTCTCCACGCAAGCGAATCAATTCACCCTTCAAACCCATTAATGGACCTTTTACCACCTCCACAAAATCCCCCACAGCCAGATGCTCATTAGAAATTTCAATAGACTCGGGTGCTAAATCCAATAAAAAACGAAACGACTCCAGCTGACGATCTGGAATAATCGCTGGCCTGCTCTCGCCCCTCACTTTCAGAAACGACACCACCCCCTGAATCTGCAGCACTTTGACCTGCTCACTCCGCCCTACTCGAACAAAAACCATTCGGGCAATTAGCGGAACCACCACCTTTGCCTTCCGATGTGTCCACTGCCGCACCACAGTCCGCACAGCTAAATAACACTCCACACCACTTTTCAGCAAGCGCTCCTCCACCTTTTTCTCAGCCCTTGAAGCGGTATAAACTACATGCCAATATGCTTTTTCATCCATAAGATCAATCATTATTCAATGGTACAAAGGTATAAAAAACAAAAAATCACCATAGCATCCAATGAAATATTTGTCAAAATACCCAGCGAATCATAATATCTACACAATTTTCAACAAAAAACTTAAAATACCTTGTATTCACGTTTTTTATATGTTACATTTGTGTCTATTTTTGAACAACACACAACTTAAACTTGAACAAGGTGAAAAAGATATTTTTAGTCGCACTTTTTATACATTTATTTGTCGGATTATTCGCTCAAGTCAGTGATGATCAAGTCGTCGAAATCATAAAAAAAGCCCATAACGAAGGAAAAGGGCAAGAAGAGGTCATCATGCTCTTAACAAAGAAAGGCGTTAGCAAAGAGCAACTACTACGCATAAAGGAGAAGCAGACAAGGCACGAACAAAGGACAAAACGAACGACAGAGCTAGATAGCCGCGAGCGCACAAAATCACCCATGGAGAAGGAGGATCAAGAGAAGGAGGATCAAGAGAAGGAGGATCAAGAGAAGGAGGATAATACACAAGATAAAGTAGACATCTTTGGACATGATATTTTCAACAATAATTTACTAAGCTTCGAGCCCAATCTAAACATTGCTACTCCTAAAAACTACATTTTAGGCCCTGGTGATGAAGTCGTAGTGGATATCTGGGGAGATTCAGAACAAAGATTCCGCCAAAAAATTTCACCAGAAGGAGTTATCATTGCTGATAAAATTGGTCCTATCTATTTATCAGGACTTTCAATAGATGAGGCAAATGCTCGATTAAAACAAACATTTGCACACATTTATGCAACGATGAATGGCAGTAATCCAAGCACTTTTATGCGTCTCTCGTTGGGAGAAATCAGAAGTATTCAAGTCCATGTAATGGGCGAAGTGCTAACACCAGGAACATACACACTCCCCTCATTAGCATCTCTTTTTCATTCACTATATCATGCAGGAGGTATCAACAAAATCGGTTCTTTAAGAAGCATCCAATTGAACAGAAATGGTAAGGTCTTTGCAAATATTGATATTTATGACTACCTATTAAAAGGCAAAAATGATTTAGATATTCAGCTACAAGATGGTGATGTCATTGTTGTTTCTCCCTATCAAAATCTGATCTCTTTACATGGGAAAGTGAAACGACCAACTTCCTATGAAATGCAAGAAGAAGAAACGATTCATGATTTATTAAATTATGCAGGAGGATTTACAGGAGACGCTTATCAAAAAACGCTACGACTGATTCGCAAAAATGGACGTAATCATCAAGTGTTTAATATTGAATCTACTGATTTTGAAATTTTTACTCTAAGGGATGGAGATGACATCTCAGTAGACTCTACTCTCAACCGTTACGAAAATAAAGTAGAAGCTCATGGGGCATTTTATCGGGAAGGTCTATATGCTTTAGGGAAAGATGTTAGCACAGTCAAGCAGCTAATTGAAAAAGCTGAAGGAGTACGTGGTGATGCCTTTTTAAATCGAGCAGTTATATACAGAGAAAAACCTGACCGAACATTAGAGTTGAAATCAATTGACTTGAAAGGTATCTTAGAAAACAGAGTAGAGGACGTTCAACTACAAAAACATGATATTTTTTATATTCCATCTATTTTTGACTTGCAAGATAGCTACACAATCAATGTAAATGGGGCGGTTCGTTTTGCTGGTACATATAAATTTGCCGTAGGAATGTCTATTGAAGATGCGGTTATTCAAGCTGGAGGATTAGCTAATGATGCATCCGTTGTAAGGATAGATATTGCTCGTAGAATCAGAGAGCCTAAAAGCCTGGAAATAGGAAAAACTCTCTCTAAAAATTACACATTTACTTTAAAGGATGGCTTAATTGTTGATGGAGAAAAGTACTTTACACTAGAGCCATATGATGAAATTTTTGTGCGAAAATCACCCATGTATCACAAGCAGAAAAATGTTAGTATAGAGGGAGAAGTACTTTTTGAGGGACTTTATACGCTGTCCAAAAAAGGGGAACGATTATCTGATTTGATAACAAGAGCAGGCGGTCTTTCTGAGGATGCTTATATTAATGGTGCGCGTTTAATCCGTAGAATGAATGCAGATGAACTTGAGAGAGGGGCCTCTTTATTAAGAATGGCTAAACAAACAACCGCTAAAGATTCGATAGATCTAAGTACATTGAGTATTGACGAGATTACCTATGTTGGTATTGAATTAGATAAGGCATTACAAAATCCGGGTTCAGAATATGATGCAGTGCTACGTGAAGGAGATATATTGCGCATTCCTACATATACAGGAACAGTGAATATCAGTGGAGCAGTAAGGTATCCCAATACCGTTATTTATAAAAAAGGGGCGGACATAAAACATTATATAAATCAAGGCGGCGGATTTGGGGATAGTGCAAAAAAACGCAGTGTCTTTATTGTCTATATGAATGGCACTGTCGCACAAAATAAATTATTTAGAAGAGCAAAGATTGAACCAGGCTGTGAGATTATTGTTCCTGTGAAACCACCAAGAAAAGGGATAAATCTTTCTGAAATTATGAGTATTGCATCTTCAACAACCTCTATGGCTGCATTAGTCTCATCAATTATTAATTCTACTAAATAAAATATGGCAACTGAACAAAAAAATATACAGGAAGAGAATGAGATCGACCTAGTAGAAATTATTTGTAAACTTTGGGCAAAGAGAGTTTTTATTCTTAAAGTAACTGCAATAGCTGCCTGCATTGGGATTGTTGTCGCTTTATTTAGTGCAAAGCAATATACAGCGGAATGCCTAATTGCTCCTCACTTCAACAAGGGGGGATCAAGTAGCAACTTAGGAGGATTAGCAGCCATGGCAGGCTTTAACTTGGGTGGGAATGATGGCAATGATGAGTTATCACCATTGCTTTATCCTAAAATTTTAGCCAGTGTTCCCTTTCAAAAAGAGCTAATGCAGACCCCCATTCGATTTGAAGAGTATAAAGAACCTATTCGCTTAATCGATTTCTATACGAAAGAAGAGTATCAGAAATTTTCATTAATGGGCACTCTCATGAAATATACAATTGGTCTACCGGGAGTAATCATAGGCGCTATACGTGGAGAACAAACTGTTGCTAAAGGCCCTAAGAACCAAGACAGCTTGATCCATACTTTAACAAAAGAGGAAAGTAAACTCATGAAAGTTCTCAAAGGAATGGTTTCAATCAAACTTGATGACAAGCAAAAACACATAGGCTTAACAGCAGTGATGTCTGAACCCTTAGCTGCTGCCCAATTGGCATTAAAAGCACAAATTCTATTACAAAAGTATGTAACTGCATTTAAAATTGAAAAGGTGCAATCAGAACTAGACTTTATAGAAGAAAGGTATGCTGAAAGTAAAAAAAGATTTGAAATAAAACAAGAAGAGTTTGCTAAATTTCAGGATGCAAATTATGCAACCTCATCAGCAATAGCCCTGGTAACAAAAGATCGACTATCCCACGAAGTAAATGTTGCTTCAGGAGTATATGAGGAATTAGTAAAACAGAGAGAACAAGCTAAAATAAAAGTCAAAGAAAACACGCCGATATTCACCATCATAGAACCAGTGACAGTCCCCAATGAGAGATCAAAGCCTCAACGTGGATTAATTTGTGTTTCCTTCACCTTCCTAGGTGGAATATTAGGAGTGGGATTGGTATTGGCACTCCCCTTTCTAGCCCAAATTTCAGGCCACAAACGTCTATCAAAGTGGCTACCAGAAACAAGTCAGGAATAAACGATCCTATAAATAAAAAAAAGCTACCTTCATCAATTAAGGTAGCTTTTTTTTATCATCAATTCCAAGTCATTCCATCTCTTTTGCTTTTTCATTTTCCGAGAGCTGGGATATATTACGCTAAAATTTTCAAGCCTTTCACAATCGCCACAATCCCTTGTGACCTGCCACATATACCTTACTTGCT
>CAMRAP010000141.1 GCA_947039985.1 uncultured Odoribacter sp. | reverse complement strand
TTTTTTCCATATAATCGAGATGGAGAAAGAAATAATTTAATAAATACTAAAGGAGATTTGCCAGATGAAATCATAAAAGTACCTATTAAATTCATTGATGAAAAAACTAAAAAATCTTATAGTCTTGAATTTTGGGCTGGATTTATAGGACTGGAGCAATTTTAGAATAATAAAAATCCCACCAATGTTCAGTAAATCTTTGCATCGGTGGGATTTTAAATATGTGCTTATTTTAGTGTGACCATTCAGCGAAGAAGTCGTTCCCTTTGTCATCAACGATGATAAAAGCAGGGAAGTTTTCTATACGGATTTTACGTACAGCTTCCATTCCTAATTCTTCAAAGTCTACTATTTCAACTGATTTAATACTATTTTTAGCTAGTATAGCAGCTGGTCCTCCGATAGAACCTAAATAGAAACCACCGTGTTTTTGGCAAGCATTGGTTACATCTATTGAGCGGTTTCCTTTGGCAACCATAATCATAGAGCCACCTAAGGCTTGGAATTGATCTACATAGGAGTCCATACGTCCTGCTGTAGTTGGTCCGAAGCTACCAGAAGCCATTCCTTTAGGAGTTTTTGCTGGTCCTGCGTAATACACTGGGTGCTTTTTGAAATATTCTGGCATAGGTTTACCTGCATCAATCATCTCTTTGATTTGTGCATGTGCTATATCGCGGGCAACAATCAATGTTCCTGAAAGATTCAAGCGTGTTTTGATAGGGTATTTCTTTAGTTCCTCCAATACCTCTGCCATGGGTCTATCTAGATCGATATTAATGGCAGGAGCTAAAATGGGTGCATCCTTTGGTAGGAAGCTTGCTGGATTTTTTTCCAATTGCTCTAGGAAGATACCATCTTCAGTGATTTTTGCTTTGATATTACGGTCTGCACTACAACTGACTCCAATTCCAACAGGACATGAAGCTGCGTGGCGAGGTAAACGGATAACGCGTACATCGTGTACCCAATATTTACCACCGAACTGTGCGCCAATGCCTTTTTCTCGGCATATTTTTAATATTTTTTCTTCCCACTCTAAATCACGGAAAGCTTGTCCGCCATCATTACCTGAAGTAGGAAGGTGATCGTAATATCCTGCAGAAGCCTTTTTTACTGTTGCTAGGTTTACTTCTGCTGATGTTCCACCAATAACTAATGCTAAATGGTATGGAGGGCAAGCAGAAGTACCTAAATCCAATACTTTTTGAGACACAAACTTAGTCAAGGCTTCGTCATTCAATAAAGCTTTCGTTTGCTGATATAAAAATGTTTTATTGGCAGAACCACCACCTTTGGTCATAAATAAAAATTCGTATTTATTACCTTGACCTGCGTAGATATCTATTTGTGCTGGTAGGTTGCAACCGCTATTTTTTTCTTCGGTCATAGTCAAAGCAACCACTTGTGATTGACGTAGGTTACGCTCTTGGTAGGTGTCGAAAATACCTTTACTGATAGCCTCTGCATCATTGCATCCTGTCCACACATCTTCACCTTTTTTTCCGACACAGATAGCTGTTCCTGTATCCTGACAAGTAGGAAGTTCGCCTTCTGCTGCCACTACTTGATTCAATAGCATGGTGTGTGCAACAAATTTATCATTGTCGCTAGCTTCTGGGTCTTTTAGAATGTCAGCTACTTTCTGTAAGTGAGATTTACGCAGATAAAAAGATACATCTGCATAAGCTTCGCGAGATAATAACTCAAGACCTTCTTTCTCAATTTTCAATATCTTGCGTCCATCACAGTCAATTGTTTTTACATAATCCTTAGTGATAAGGCGATACTCCGTAGTGTCTTTTTCAATAGGGAATGGATCTTGATACTTAAATTCTGCCATAATTGTATTATAATTTTATAGTTGTTACAACATTCATAAAGTCTTAAACGCTTTATTGTATATACTCTTTTTTTACAATAAACTTTATGAATTGAAATACGGAACGAAATTATAATTAATAAATGAAAATGTCGAATGTTTTATGGAAATATTTCTCTAATAATTAAGATGTAATGTAGTAAGCGAAAAGAATTTCTTACTTTTGTAGACATATTGATTTAAAGTAAAATATAAAGGATTATGAATAGTGAGATAGTTTTTATTGTTATTGTAGTTTTTTTATGCGCTGATTTTGTGTTTGAACGACTATTGAGCTGGTTGAATACAAAAGCTATGTCGCCTAATTTACCTAGCAATTTGGAGGGTATATATGACGAGAAAGAGTATCGTCGATTTCAGAATTATAAGCGTGAAAATGATCGTTTTGGGTTACTTACTTCATCTTTCTCTTTTGTGGTGACGTTGGTATTTCTCTGTTTGGGTGGTTTTGCTTGGTGGAATGATATTGTTCTGTCAGTAACTGACCATGATATTTTACAAACACTTCTGTTTATGTTTGGATTGTCTGTTGCATCTGGTGTTATCGGTATGCCTTTTGAGTGGTATGCTACTTTTTATATTGAAGAAAAATATGGTTTCAATAAAACAACTGTAAAAACATATATAGCAGATCTATTAAAAGGAACTTTGGTGTCGGGAATTATAGGTGGTTTACTGCTATCAGCAGTTGTTGGGTTTTATAATTGGGCAGGCAATTCATTTTGGTTATATGCTTGGGGAGTAGGTACATTCTTTTCTCTATTTATGGCTATGTTCTATTCTCAATTGATTGTGCCTTTGTTTAATAAACAGACTCCACTTGAAGCAGGAAGTTTGAGGGATAAGATCAAAGAGTTTGCACAACAAGTTGGTTTTAAACTGGATAATATCTATGTGATAGATGGTTCAAAACGTTCGACAAAAGCCAATGCCTATTTTACGGGTTTAGGAGCAAAAAAACGGATTGTATTATATGATACTTTGATAAAAGAGTTGACCGAAGAAGAGATTGTTGCTGTATTGGCGCACGAGGTGGGGCATTATAAAAGAAAGCATACCGTGCAGTTTATGGTGGCATCTGTTTTGCAAATGGGGGCTATACTTTTTCTGTTTTCACTCTTTGTAAACCAAGCCTCTTTATCGGAGGCTTTGGGAGGAGATCAGGCTTATTTTCAGTTGGGATTGATTGCTTTTTCAATGCTCTACTCGCCAGTTAGTATGGTGTTGGGATTGTTTATGAATGCATGGTCACGAAAAAATGAATATGAGGCTGATCGGTTTGCAGCTACAAACTATAAGGGGGAGTATCTCATTTCTGGTTTAAAGAAAATTTCAGTCAAAGCATTGAGTAACTTGACTCCACATCCCACGTATGAATGGGTATATTATTCACATCCATCGCTTTTAAAGCGAATAAAAGCAATTATAAACGTAAAATAATGAAACCCACATAATAAGATTTGCCACAGAGCATGTTATTATGTGGGTTCTATTTGATAACTAAAACAACAAATGATCAACAGATGAATGCAATAATTATAACTATCGGAGATGAAATTCTGATGGGACAAACACTAGATACAAATTCGCAATACGCTGCTCAACGATTAACGGAAATTGGGGTAGAGCTAGTCGAGATGCTCTCTATCCCAGATAAGGGGAAAGAGATTGCTGATACGGTGGAGTATGCTATGGGTAAATCTAATTTAGTTATAGTTACTGGTGGACTTGGTCCGACGAAAGACGATATTACCAAAAAAGTATTGGCCGATTATTTTAATACTCCTTTGGTGTTTAATCACGAAGCAATGGAGTGGCTAGAAGAGCTTTTACAGAATCGCCATATGGCAATGAATGAAAACAATAAATCTCAAGCTTATTTGCCTAGAGATTGTCGTATTTTACGAAACTTCAAAGGCACTGCTTCGGGCATGTGGTTTGAGAGAGGGGATAAAATTTTAATCTCTATGCCAGGAGTACCGTTTGAGATGGAGCATTTGGTGGATAGCTATGTTATACCAGACTTAAAGTGTCAGTACCCTAGTTTGCAATTTGAATATCGGATGTTGAAAGTGTACGACTTACCAGAATCGCAGTTAGCACATCATTTGGAGGCGTGGGAAAATACGATGAGTGACGGACTTTCATTAGCTTACCTGCCTTCGCCCGGTTTGGTTAAATTGCGTATTACGGCAAAAGGGGAGGCGGTAAACCGTTTGGATGCATCTTATGAAAGTTTAAAAGAGGTCTTAACTGGATTAAAATATATGGAGGGAGAGGACTCTTTGGAGAGTCAAATAGGAGAGATATTACGTAAAAATGGAGTAACAATTGCAACAGCAGAAAGTTGTACGGGTGGAGAAATATCTCGTTTAATTACCTCTATTTCAGGATGTTCTGATTATTTTAAAGGTTCTGTGGTTGCTTATGCTAATGAAGTGAAAGTAAATGCTTTGGGAGTTCAATTAGTTGATATAGAAAGAGATGGAGCTGTCAGTGAAAGCGTTGTTTTACAGATGGCAGAGGGAGTGAGAAAACAAATCAATACGGATTATGCTGTTGCTACTTCGGGAGTAGCAGGACCAAATGGTGGAACGGAGGAAAAACCTATAGGAACAGTTTGGATAGGAGTGGCAACTCCCACACGAACTTTCGCTAAAAAGTTCGTATTTTCATTTACTCGTGAAAGAAATATTGCAAAGGCAGCAAGTAAAGCACTTGAAATGTTAATAGAAGGGGTGCTAACTGAAAGAAACAATTAGGAACAGATGAAAAAAAGAATCGTATATCCATTGGTAATTATAGCTACACTTGTGGTAGTATATTTTTTAGGACCGAAAATAAAGTGCATAGAGTTAGACACTATTTTACCGGTAATTTCAGTGGGTATCGATAGCATTTCACAATATGTAGAGCAACAAGAAGCACAGTATCCTGTGAAGCCCGATAATGAAAG
>CAMRAP010000140.1 GCA_947039985.1 uncultured Odoribacter sp. | reverse complement strand
AAATTAGATGAAGATGAGGATGTGACCAATGCGTATCACAATATCCATGAAGATTAAAAAGTAACCCTTTTTTAATAACATAAAGCGAGAATGCCTAATATTAATTTAGCATTTTCGCTTTTTTTAATGAATATCGATTCTGTCATATTTAAAGACCGTTTATATCATACAGTACTCTATCTTTTCTAAAAAAGCATGCTATTTTGTCAGTAAAAACTGCTATTTTTGCAGTAATCTCGTATCTTAATAGAAAAGCACTAGGCATGGAAAACAGAAATATACAGACTATCAAACAACGATTTGAAATAATTGGAAATAATGTGGGATTAAACCGAGCGATTGATATTGCTACTCAAGTTGCTCCCACCGATTTATCTGTACTCATTACTGGAGAAAGTGGAGCTGGTAAAGAGATCTTTCCTCGCATCATACACGCATATAGCGTACGTAAGCATGCCTCATATATAGCTATCAACTGCGGTGCAATTCCAGAAGGAACTATTGACTCTGAGCTTTTTGGCCATGAAAAAGGAGCGTTTACAGGAGCAGTCTCTGATAGAAAAGGATATTTTGAGGTGACTGATGGAGGAACTATATTTTTGGATGAAGTGGGAGAACTTCCACTGCCTACTCAAGCTCGTTTGTTAAGAGTATTAGAAACGGGTGAGTTTATTCGTGTTGGATCATCAAAAATTCAAAAAAGCAATATTCGTGTCATTGCTGCAACTAATTTAGATATCCCCAATGCCGTTAAGAATGGAAAATTTAGAGAAGACCTATACTACCGCCTTAATGCCATTCCGATCGCGATTCCACCTCTAAGAGAACGCAATGAAGATATCCACCTTCTATTTCGAAAATTTGCAGCAGATTTTGCAGAAAAATATCGAATGCCTACCATACGCCTGACGGAAGAAGCAGTACATCTATTACAAATGTTCCGCTGGCCAGGGAATGTTCGCCAATTAAAAAATATAACAGAACAAATTTCAATCATGGAACAGGAACGGACTGTTGATGCCAGTACGCTACAAAAATATCTTCCTGAAAATGATCATATGCTGCCAACACTCACTAGTGGTCATGGCAGTTCTGATACAACTTTTACATCAGAACGGGAAATTTTGTACAAAATTCTTTTTGATATGAAAAAGGATATGAATGACCTTAAACGCTCTGTATATGATTTGATGCAAAATAATAATCCTGAGAAACAAAAAGTAGATCCAGGAACTTCTCTTGTAGTCAGAAATATGTATGAAAATTTACCCTCTGAAATTAAAACTCACAACCCTATAATAACACATCAAAATGATCAAATACAAGATTCAGAAGTTGTTATTGAAGAGTCGTTCTCCATTGAAAAGAAAGAGAAAGAACTAATTATCAAAGCCCTTGGTAAAAATAACGGAAAACGAAAATTAGCTGCTAAAGATTTAGAGATATCTGAACGTACACTTTACCGTAAACTAAAAGAATATAACCTGGATGACTAAATCTTGAGATTTATAATAAGAAATAAAGCATTTTGATTATTGCTTTTACTCTTTAAATTCATACTTTTGTAAATTATATTAATAGAAGAACTATCCATGATTAAAATCAAATCCATATTTATACTCCTTGTCGTTGCTATTTGCTGCAACTCTTGTATCGGTGTCAAGATTAGCTACAACACATCAGGAGGATCATTAAGTCCTGATATTAAGACATTCTCTATAGATTATTTTCCCAATAAAGCACCTCTAGTTGTGCCTTATTTAAGCGATTTATTTACTGAAGAATTAACTAATTATATGCGTTCAAAAACAGGATTAAACCAGCTAACTGACAACAATGGAGATATCCGATTTGAAGGACAAATTACAGAATATTCTCAAAAACCAATTGATATCCAGAAGGATGAAATCGCATCATCCAATAGATTAACCATCGGAATTAGAGTAAAGTATACCAATACAAAAGATGATGAGTATGATTTCTCAACCTCCTTTTCAAACTATGCTGACTATCCTACAGATGCTGATTTTAATTCCGTTGAGGAAACGCTAATAAAAGATATATTAGAAAAAATTATTGACGATATATATAACAAAGCCGTTGTAAACTGGTAAAAGGAAGTTAGGCTACTAAAAATGAAAAGTGAACAATTAATAGAATTTATACACCACCCTGAAAAAATAAGTGGCGATGACTTACGAGAACTTGGATATCTCCTAAGACGCTACCCTTATTTTCAAACAGTACGTATTCTATATCTAAAAGCTCTTCATATACAAGGTGGTGCAAAATTTAGAAACGAACTAAAATCTAGTACTGCTCATATCACTAGCCACAAGCAATTTTTCCGATACCTGAATCAACAAGTTATTTTTAGTTCAACTCCTGTACAATCTATCTATTCAGACCTCGCTGAGAAAGTGGAGGAGCGCATTTACGAAATAGATGGACACATTGAGGTCAGTTCATTAGGTATTCCAGCTTACCATACAGATACTCCAGATGAACAAACAGTAACATCTGAGCTTGTAAACACGAATAGTCCAATAGAATTCAAGAGTTTTTCTCCACCAACAGATATTATTTCCAATACTATCATTCTTGATAATATTCCAGGATTTATTGATTCGTACGAAGAAAAAGAAAGCGAACTTCCACAAAGTAGGGAAACAATCGCATATAGAAATACAATACATCATGTAGATACTGAAACATTTGGCAGCGTAGAGACTGTAGAAACTGCTGCAAATGTGGTTATGTCTTTGGATATGGATGATGAGTTTTTTACATCTACTACGGTGCACCAACCGGAAACAGTATATAAAGGTAAAAAACGCAATGAAAAGAATGAGTTGATAGAACAGTTTATCTCTACAGCCCCTAGTATGCCGCGAATAAACAAAATGACCAACGATAAACGAGACTTATCAAAAGAGAATCCATACACACAAAATGATCTATTTAGTGAAACTCTGGCTAAAATATATGTTCAACAGCGATTATATGAAAAAGCAATCGCAACTTATATAAACTTAAGTTTGAAATATCCAGAAAAAAGTGTTTACTTTGCAAATCGAATTGAAAAAATTAACGATAACCTTAATCAAAAATAAATTATGTACACAGCAATTTCTGTTTTAATATTTATTATCTGTCTTTTATTAGTATTAATTGTACTAGTGCAGAACTCTAAAGGAGGAGGATTAGCTTCTTCATTTTCTTCTTCAAATCAAATTATGGGAGTAAGAAAAACCACAGATTTCTTAGAAAAAGCAACTTGGACCTTAGCAAGTATCATGATGGTATTATGCGTTTCAGTGGTATTCTTTATACCTAAAGGTGAAACTGGCTCGCAATCAGCCATCCAAGAGCAAATGAATAATCAGCCTATTCAGCAGCAAGCAATCCCATCATTCCCGACAGTTGAACCAGCTGGAGAAGCAACTCCAGAAGCAACAACGGAAGATGCTAGCAAAACTCCTGCAGAATAAGAAGTAAACTAGAATAATACAAAAAGATGTCAGTTGTAACTGACATCTTTTCTGTGTTTATTGGCACTTTAAAAATAGAATTTAAATTATACACTTAAAACTTTTAATATTATGGCACTAAAAACTGTACTTAACAAAATTATTGTTGAGCCTGTCGAAGCAGAGACTGTAACTAAAGGAGGTATTATTATCCCAGATACAGCACAAGAAAAACCTCAAGAAGGTATTGTAATTGCAACTGGCAATGGAAAAAGTGATGAACCTATGGAAGTAAAAATAGGAGACACTATCTTATTTGGAAAATACGCTGGAACTGAAGTTCACTTTGATGACAAGAAATATTTAGTGATGAACCAAAGCGATGTTCTTGCTATCATCTAACTATCAGTCGCACATAAGTAATATTAAATCAAAATTAATAAATTAAGTTTTTATCATGGCAAAAGAAATAAAATTCAATATTGAAGCTCGCGAACTAATGAAAAAAGGTGTCGATGCGCTAGCAAATGCAGTGAAAGTAACCCTTGGTCCTAAAGGTCGTCATGTTGTTATCGAAAAGAAATACGGAGCACCTCACATCACTAAAGATGGTGTTACTGTGGCTAAAGAGATCGAGTTAGCTGATCCTTATGCAAATATTGGAGCACAAATGATCAAAGAGGTTGCTTCTAAAACTGGTGATGATGCTGGTGATGGAACAACAACTGCAACAATTTTAGCTCAATCTATCATTCATGTTGGATTGAAAAATGTTACTTCTGGAGCTAATCCTATGGATTTAAAAAGAGGTATTGACAAAGCTGTTTCTGCTGTTGTTAAGCACTTGGAAGGTCAAAAAGAAGTTGTTGGTAATGATTTTGATAAAATTCGCCAAGTAGGTCGTATTTCTGCAAATGGAGACGAAGCTATTGGTAATTTAATTGCTGAAGCAATGGAAGTAGTTGGTGTTGATGGTGTTATCACTGTTGAAGAAGCAAAAGGAACTGAAACAGAAGTAAAAACTGTTGCAGGTATGCAATTCGATCGTGGATATATCTCTCCTTACTTCGTAACTAATACGGAGAAAATGACTGTTGAATTTGAGAATCCTTATATTCTACTTTACGACAAGAAAATTTCTTCTATGAAGGAATTACTACCTATTCTTGAGCCAGTGGCACAATCGGGTCGCGCCTTATTAATCATCGCTGAAGATGTTGATAGCGAAGCTTTAGCAGTATTGGTTGTAAACCGATTGAGAAGTTCATTGAAAATTGCAGCTGTAAAGGCTCCTGGTTTTGGTGATCGTCGTAAAGAGATGTTAGAAGATATTGCAATATTGACTGGTGGTGTTGTTGTTTCTGAGGAGAAAGGCTTGAAGTTAGAGAGTTTAACTATAGAAGAGTTAGGGCATGCTGACAAGATCACTATTGATAAAGAATTGACTACTATCGTTAAAGGTGC
>CAMRAP010000139.1 GCA_947039985.1 uncultured Odoribacter sp. | reverse complement strand
AATCGGGGAAAGTAGTGTGGATGATTTTATAAAAGACGAATATATGCGTGAGTTTTTTGGCGAAGGGCAATATTTCTATTTCTTAAAACGCAAAGGTATTGACCAGGTTGTCTCACAAAACAGTGGAACTTCATATGAAATGGGGGCTACTCAATATGTAGTTCCTCTTCCAGATAGTGAAATTAACTTTAGAGATTAATGATCAAAGATTAAATATTATGATAAAAATGAATATATCAAGATGCATTGTAGGATTGCTATTAGCTCTGCTTTTATTGAGTTGTGCGGAAGATCAGTTGATCCAGTTTTCAGACAAACAGGGGGGTATATATTTCTTTATGAAATCTAGACCTGTAGGAAATTATATACTTTTAGATACAACTTATTTCTCTTATATTGAGCAAGAATTTGATGAGGTTACTTTTCCTATTCGTGTGAATGCCATGAGTTTGCCCAGCGATATTGCACGACCAATTGCTGTAAAAGTAGATATCAATGGAACAACAGCTGAAG
Organism: uncultured Odoribacter sp.; assembly: GCA_947039985.1. GTDB lineage: Bacteria > Bacteroidota > Bacteroidia > Bacteroidales > Marinifilaceae > Odoribacter. The sequence continues at coordinate 4,438 of CAMRAP010000139.1, read as the reverse complement.
AGGGAGTTCATTATAAATTTGATACTGAAAATATTCAAATCAAAGCAGGAGAAACAGGTGTTTCATTAAATTTGCTTCTTCTAAAAGACCCTTCACTATTAGCTGGAGATGTAGCTCTTCAATTAAAACTGGAAGAGAACGAATGGTTTGTTCCATCCCCAAAGGAGAGTGTTATAGATCCTGTCAATGATATCGTTGCTGATTTAAGTACGCATACGATTATTGTTACTGTAAAAGCTGCACAACCACTCATGTGGGATAAAGAAGTTTTAGGAGAGTTTACGACAAAAAAAATAGTTTCAGGAAATAAATTATTGCGTTTAGAAATGTCTATCTGGAAAGATCCCCTATTCACTGTAAATGATGTTAAAAGATGGGGCAATACCTTGAGAATGCATTTGCAAAATCAAGCGAAAAAAGGAGAGCATATATTAGAAGATGAATTGTTCGATAAAGATGGATCTAATGCTAAGATGTGGGTGCCTGGAATAACGGATTGGACAGAGGGGGAATTTAAATCAGAATAATTATACTGAGTGTCAGTGATTTTTAAAAAAAAATTGTATGAAAAAAATAATATTTGCTCTTTTCCTATGTTTTGGAATCTTCTCTTGTAGTGAAGATTTAGGGAATTATGATTACACTTATATTGAAAGTGTCGGCATCTCTGATTTTGAGATTTCAGAATACACCGTATTAAGAGGGAGCCCACTTCAAATTAATACATTGGATATTGAATATCCAGGAGGAAAAACTGCTGAAGACTATAACTATTTGTGGATTGCTATTTCAGAAGACAAGCCCATAGAAGATGTTATTAGAGATACTTTGAGTCGGTCTAATTTGCTGGATATTGAGATCGATTTACCCGTGGGAACTTATGCTTTACAAATTGTAATTATAGATCCTACGACTGAATTGGTTTCACGTCAACGTACTATTTTACGTGTGGTGGGTAGTCAGGAAGGGTGGTTGTTTCTTGAAAAAGATAAGAACGACAATGCCGAAGTTTCTATGTATGCCAAAGATCCTCTTACGGCTGAATATGTATATGTTCCATCTATGTTAGCAGCTGCCTCTGTCCCAATGGAATTAAGAAAAGGACCTCGTTCTTTGACGCATATACTAAAAACCCCTCCTACTATTAAGGGGTATGGAGTATGGGTCATGACTGATGGAGGTGTATTTATACTTGACACAGATAATTCTCACTCCTATCAGGAAGATGCTCACATCAATTATATGGCGACAGATTTTGATGTTAAAGCTGAGAGAATGTATCAAACAGGAGGTGCATTTACAGCAAATGCATTTATGTTAGCATCTGATAAAATGTTTTTTTCGAATAGTGGTATTCTTGGTTTTGGGCAAAATATTGCCGAGGTCGACGATTATAATTTGTCTCCATACATGGCGTATTGTCCATCTAGTTTTTCAGGTAATGATATGTTTTTCGATCGGTCTCAACAAAAGTTTGTGCAATTTTATGCATGGGGGCAAAATTTTGCTGATGTTCAAGGAGCACCTATTGGAGATGATCTGATCTACATGGATTATAGGGCTGTTCCTCCTGGAGGAATGTTTTCTTTATCGTATGCTTTAATGGAAAGTAAAACAGGAAAATATGCTCCTGTGGGTAAAAGCTATTTTATTACATTTAAGTTAGAAATGTTTAGTCCCACAATCGCTATTAATCGAATACAAAATTTAGAGGTTGTGAAAAATTTAAATGAGCATTCCAAAGTAGTATTCCCACAAGCCAGCAATTTGCCATATATGTTTTACTCGGATGGAAATGAAGAGTTATATATGACAACAGGATTGATTGAAAGTCCTGTGACTATTCTTGCAGGAAAAATAGAGGGTAAAATAGTGCATTTAGCTAGTAGATATTTCTTCTATACTTACCCAGCAAGTCAGTATGGAGAGTATATCAAGTTCCAATCAATGATTATAGTTACAACAGAGAAGGCTGATGGTAGCGGCGAGGTTTACTTCTTAACGATTCCTGATACAGGAAAGGCTCATGAATTAGAATTAGACAGTAGTGTAAAAACAAATTCACCTGTTATTCACATTGATTTTCAAGAAAAAACAGTTGCTATTGGATAATCTATTTAAATATAAAAACATGAAAAAGGTCACACATATATTTATTACAGCAGTTACTGCTATCTCTCTTCTTACTTCCTGTAATGAAGAGATGAAAACCATTATAATAGAAGATGAAATTCCTGAGAGTGTCACTCCTCCAGGTTTAGAATATACCCAAGAGGGGGAGGCTTGCTTAAATGTATTTTATGCAATACCTGCTGATTTGGATTCAATTAGAGGGTGGCATCATCGCCTTTCAGGAATAACATTGCATATGCAAGACTACTACAAAAAGAATTTTGTTGAAGCTGGATATGGTGAAAAAACATTTAATTTAGAGGTCAATAAAGCAAATCCTGAATATATTAAAATTCATTATCTTCCATTGGAGAAAACAACCGATGCAACTAAAGAAGAGATGAGTTTACATGTGATGAGTAAAGCTACCGAATACTACCATACTAATCAATTGAGTAGTAAAAACAGTTTGGTGTATATGCCTGAATATCCTATTTTTAATGCAGAAAACAAGCCTTTTAATGGGGGATCTGATCATTCAACATCAACCGTTGTAAAAGAGGATATGGGATATGGTATTCTATCAGTTGATCGGACTGATTTTGACATTAAATATCTCGGAAAGCCAGCCCAAGTGGGAACACTTTTTGAATTAGGAAATGTAATGCATGAATTGGGACACGCTTTCTGGTTGCAACACAATGACAATGGTTTAGACAAAAAGTTTGGAATGATGGGAAATGGCACTTATACCTATCTTGAAGATCCAGATGGAGTTAGATTTTCAGACTCAGATATCCTAAGAATGAATGAACTGGATGTATTTAAAAAGAATTCTTCAGAAGATTTTTTTACTTTTGACCCTTGGGATCTAACCCTTGGAATTAATGGAAATAAAGAGGCTAAAGTTCAATATGATTCAACGAGTGGTGATGTTCTCATTCATTGGAATTTTAAAAGTATCAAAAAAGTGGTAGGATTTATGGCGTATGTTGATCCTTGGGGAAAGGATGTTGAGGCAGATCGTAATTACAATGATGTTGTTTCTGAATATGATGCGATAACCTATTTGGCTTCTAAAGAAGAGTTTACGAATTCTGGTGACAATTACGCAGTCAATATGCGCATCAATTGGGAAGATTTTTTGAGTAGGAACAAGACCTATTTAAATTTAAAAGATGGCGAAGTACGCTTTAGAATAATATTTGAAGGAGGAGTTACGCTTCCTGTTTCAGGATCGTATGATAATAAAGGACCTCTTCCTGAAAATAATCTAGAGAAAACGGCTTATATTCGTTTTTATTTTGAAATAAAAGATGGTGTCCCTGCTTTTTAAAGAGAATAAGGAAAAATAAACAAATGAATTAAATATCAATATGAAGTACATTTTATTTTTATTTCTTTTCACAACAGCCCTAGGCTGTCAAGAAAAGAATCTGACCGTAGCGACTATTTCTGGGAAAGTTTCACCTGAGGTAAAAAAGGTATCACTTATGCAGCGACAAGGGATGACTGCTATTCTTCAACAAGTGGAAGTGGATTCTTTGGGGAACTTTACCTTGGAGTATGCAGGAGAACGCCCTTCTCACCTCACGCTTAGCTGTGGAGAAAGCTATCCAGATGTAGATCTTTATGCAAAGCGTGGTGATCTTATTGAACTAGATCTTTCTGGTGATATTCTCGAAATAGAGGGAGACAATCAAGAGATCAATTATTTCTTGCAAAAGTTTAAGAAAAAGTACATTGAAGTGCAGCAAAAACGTCCATCCATGGAGGACGAAATGCTATATAAGCAAAGCTTAGAAAATGGTCGTCAAGAGTTGCTTGAGTTGCTTCAACAAGAAAAAGGCTTGGACGCAGAGTTTGTCAAACTGCATGCAGCCTGGATTCAAATGGACATGCTAATGAGTTTAGTCAATTTGCCCTATTACAGACATCTTTTTAAGATAGGTGGAAAAACGATTTCAGCTGATTATTGGACGTTTTTAGAGGAGGATAAATTTGATAGCCCATATTATTCCAATATTAGTTTTTCAGTTGATGTTGTACGTGAGATGCTAGCTGCTCAGGAACAATATCTTGCTGTTTCACAAGGAGATAGTTTACATAGCTATCTAAAAACACGAGCAAGCCGAATTGCCGATCCAGTGCTTCGAGAAGATTATATTATAAAAGCATTACAAATTGAAATGCATGCATTTAATCAATATCTTCCTAAAGTAATTTCATCTATTGAAGAGATGATCTCGTCTGAAGCCGGGAAAAAGATGGTCGTTTATTGCAAAGAAACACATGCCACGCAATGCACAGAATTCAGTAAGCTATT
>CAMRAP010000138.1 GCA_947039985.1 uncultured Odoribacter sp. | reverse complement strand
TGCGAGTTCAAAGATACATGATAATTTTGAATTCCTATGCAGACATATCAAAATTAAACATACGGCCACCGTATTTTATAGTATAGTTTTATATCCTTACAGCATAAAGTAACTACATATAGGGGATATCTCAATAGAAATATATAAAGCACATTAACTGAATCAGAAGATGTGCTTTGTTTTTGAGTATTTTAGGGAGGGCGGACTACTCCTTTGTGATATTCATGCTTATATCCAATGCTGTTACAGAGTGGGTGAGGGCACCTACGCTAATAAAGTCAACACCAGTTGCAGCCACCTTTTTTAGGCGTGGAATATTCATGTTACCAGAAGCTTCGGTTTTTGCCTGACCATTGATCAGTTTTACGGCTTGTGTCATCTCTTCGTTTGTCATATTATCAAGCATAATGATATCAGCTTTTACAGCAAGTGCTTCACGAACTTCGTCGAGAGTAGTTGTCTCCACTTCGATTTTAATTTCTGCAGGGATATTAGCACGTACAGATTTTACAGCATTAGTGATTCCTCCTGCCACTTTGATATGATTGTCTTTAATCATCGACATATCGTACAATCCCATTCGGTGATTGGTCGCTCCTCCGTCCTTTACGGCTAGTTTATCTAATACACGTAGACCTGGAGCTGTTTTACGAGTGTCCAATAATTGGGTATGAGTATCGCTCAACTCTTTTACATACTTTGATGTTTCGGTGGCGATACCTGACATACGTTGTAAGATATTTAATGAAAGGCGTTCACCTAGCAATAAACAACGATAACTTGCTTCAATACGCAGAATAATATCTCCTTCTTTCACTGTATCTCCATCTTTTACAAAGGGAGTCCAAACAACATTTTCTTCAAAACGCTCATACACTCGTTTTGCTATTTCCAATCCAGACACAACTCCATTAGCCTTCATTTTTATCTCTGCTTTAGCTCTTGATTGAGCGGAGATAATAGAGTTTGTGGTTACGTCTCCTGTCGAAATATCCTCTTCTATAGCGAGGTCAATAAGTTGGTCGATTAATTTGTCGTATTGCATATTTTTTTATTTTATGACTGATGTCATGTCATTTTTATTGATTGGAATTGTTATAATCTCTTTGCCTTTCTGTTGTACAGTATGGTATAAATAATCATCATTTGAATTTGGAAAGTCTTCTCTAAAATGTCCTCCTCTACTTTCCTTACGATTTAGTGCAGATGTGATAATCAGCCGTGCAACTGTTATTAGGTTACCACTGATTTGTGAGTAATATTCATCTGTTTCTTTAGGAATTTCTTTTTCCAGTGCTTGCAATTTATCTAAGCCTTTTTGTAAAAGTTCAGTATTGCGAATAATACCTGCATAAGCGGTCATTATTTTTGCAATCTTCTTTTTAAGCTCAATATAGGCAAGGTTGTTTTGTTGATTGCAGTGAAATTTTAGCGAAAATGGAGGGGGGATATTTTTGTTTAAACTTTCTTGAGAAGCTTCTATCGCTCTTTTTCCAAAGACCAAACATTCCAAAAGTGAATTAGAAGCCAAACGATTAGCTCCCATAATACCAGAGGATGCTAATTCTCCACATATGTAAAGGTGCTTGATATTTGTTTGACCGTTTAAGTCGGTGCGTACTCCTCCAACCATATAGTGTGCTGCTGGTGCAATTGGTATACGTTTACACATATCTATTCCTAATTCTCTACATTTATTGTAAATCGTTGGGAAGCGATGCTTAATCATTTGCGGGTTGAGATGTTCTAAAGCTAACCAGACAAAATCTTGATTATATTTACGCATCTGTGCATTAATAGATTGAGCAACAATATCTCTTGGTGCTAGTTCTGCTAGTGGGTGAATGGCAGGCATAAAACGTTCACCATTTTGATTCAGCAAATGAGCACCTTCACCTCGTACAGCTTCACTGATCAGAAAAGCTTCTTCTGAATCGGTACAGATAGCAGATGGGTGAAATTGAATAAATTCCATATCGGAAATTTCACAACCTGCATTATATGCTAATGCTAATCCATCTCCAATAGTGGTGTGCGGATTGGTGGTACGTTTGTAAATTGCTGATGCTCCTCCAAGCGTTAAAAATGTATTGGAGGCTGTATAAAGCTCTTCAGATAGAGTCACTAAATTCCAAGTACGAACACCATAGCATTGATTATTTTCTTGTAGAATACCAATTATTGAATGGTTTTCAAAAATGTCAATATTAGGATTATTAATCACCTTGCTAATCATAAAACTAGTGACCATTCTTCCTGTGGCATCTCCTCCTGCATGTACAATTCGTTTGCGATGGTGCCCTCCTTCTAGTCCAAGTGCCAAATTTCCATCTTCCATATCGAAATGCATACCAGCTTCTATCAGTTCGTGGATTTGTTGTGGTCCTTCATTCACAAGAATTTCAACGGCTGGGTAATCGCATAATCCACGTCCAGCAGTGATGGTATCTTCAAAATGTAGGGCAGGAGCATCGTCCTCGTCTGTAACGGCAGCGATTCCTCCTTGTGCAAAGTAAGAATTACTTTCCGTAATTCCTGACTTTGTAAGTAAGGCCACTCGACCGTAAGCAGCAGCATAATAAGCTGTATAAAGTCCTGCAAGTCCACTTCCTGCAATAATGTAATCGTATTGACGCATGTTATTAAGATGTAAATCCCTGCGAAAATATCGCTTTTTCTCCGAGTATTCAATTTTTTTGTCTTATTTTTGTGGATAAATAATTAAAAACACAATAATGATAACAAAAAATAAATTTGTAACGGTAAGTTACGAAATGAGATCAGAGCAAGATGGTGCAGTATTAGAGGCTGCTAGAGTAGATCAACCAATGGGATTTATCTGTGGACAAGGTCAGACGATGGAGTATTTTGAAATGAATTTGTTGGATAAGAAAGAGGGTGATGCATTTGAATTTAAGATTCCAATGGCTAATGCATATGGAGAGAGGAATGAAGAGATGGTAGTTGATTTACCCAAAGATATTTTCAAAGATATAGATGCTGATGATTTGATCATTGGAAATACTCTTCCAATGATGGATAGTATGGGGCGTCGTTTACAAGGTTGTATTGTGGCTATTGTAGAAGAAGAGGTGAAAATTGATTTTAATCATCCTATGGCAGGTAAAGATCTATTTTTCAAAGGTGACGTTTTAGGTGTTCGTGATGCTACAGATGAAGAGTTGGAAGCATTGAATTCTAAATGTGGCGGTGGTTGTGGTGGTTGTAGTTCAGATGGTGATTGCGGTAGTGGTGGTTGTGGTTCACATGGTGACGGTGGTTGCGGTTCAGATGACGGTGGTTGTGGTTGTTCTCACTAAACTTATTTTTTAATTTATGTCTGGAAATTCGATAGGAAAAAATTTTCGTCTGATGTCGTTTGGAGAGTCGCATGGTGTGGCTGTTGGAGGAGTGATTGATGGATGTCCTGCTGGTATTGATCTATCTGTAGAGTATATTCAGCAAGAGTTAAACCGTAGAAAACCAGGACAGTCAGACGTTTCTACACCGAGAAAAGAGGAGGATGAAGTGGAAATTCTTTCAGGTATTTTTGAAGGGAAATCTACTGGAATGCCTATTGGTTTTATGGTGCGGAATAAAAACCAAGAGAGTAAGGACTATAATCATTTAAAAGATTTATATCGTCCTTCACATGCCGATTATACTTGGGATAAAAAATATGGTATTCGAGATTATCGAGGGGGGGGACGTTCATCTGCTCGCGAGCATATTGCTCGTGTTGTTGCTGGTGCAATTGCAAAGCAGGTGATCAAAGAATATGGTATTTGTATAACTGCCTACACTTCACAAGTGGGGGCAGTTATTCTACCTTGTTCACCTCAAGAGGTGGATTTGAATCAGGTTGAATCTAATATTGTACGTTGTCCAGATGCAGAAGTGGCTGAGAAAATGATCGCTCTAATTAGGGAGGTTCGTGATCAAGGTGATAGTGTAGGGGGGGTGATAAATTGTATTATACAAAATGTACCCATAGGACTGGGAGAGCCAGTATTCGACCGTTTTCAAGCCCGATTGGCACAGGCGATGATGAGTATTAATGCCAGTAAAGGTTTTGAATATGGAAGTGGTTTTACTGCGGCTTCTATGCGAGGAAGTGAGCATAATGACTCTTTTGTTTGCGAAGGCGGAGAGATAAAAACGACTACCAACCATTCGGGGGGTGTTCAAGGCGGAATAACGAATGGTGAAGAGATTTATTTTCGTGTAGCTTTTAAGCCTGTTGCTACCATTTCAAAATTACAACATACTGTAAATCGTAGTGGCGAAGCAATAGAGTTGAAAGCTCATGGTCGTCATGATCCTTGCGTTGTTCCACGAGCAGTTCCAGTGGTGGAGGCTATGGCTGCCATAGTAGTCTTAGATATGCTGTTGGAAGCAAAGAAATAAAAATAGAGCCATTTCGGAAATTCGAAATGGCTCTATTTTTTAATCAGATATATTATTCTTCGTTAAAATCCATTTGAATTAAACCTGTATTTCTGGGTTTAGAAATAACCATTTCACCCAAGTTAGATAATTGAGCAGATTTAGTGATGGATCTATTAGTTGGTTTAGTTCCATCGATTATCCAAAGTAATGCTGATACTAATAAAGGTTCTGAGGGATCACCAAAATCACGAGGATAATAGCTGTTTTGGTCTATCTCAATATCCACCTCAAAACCATCACTATAATCTTTAGAGCCTTTTCCATTCTTACTATAAAAAGTGATGGGATTAAATTCATAAGTATTTCCATTAAACACTTTAACTTGAGGCTCTGTTCCAACATTTTTCCCAATGGTTCTTTCACCTATTAAACGTACCTCAATATCTACGCCACGAAGTCCATTGATAACTGCCTCGCTAGCAGATGCGGTGTGATTTGTACAAAGTATATAGACTGTTGTCACACCTGTTAAGGCAGAATTTAAGGCAGTCTTTATTGGCAGATAATTTCCTTCAGGAGTTTTTGAATTGCCGAAGCGATACTCTGAATCTGTTGCACCTAATTCAGT
>CAMRAP010000137.1 GCA_947039985.1 uncultured Odoribacter sp. | reverse complement strand
ACGAGATTCTCCGGAGTGACTGGAGTTCAGACGTGTGCTCTTCCGATCTACCCTCCATTCGTTATATTCCATAAATCTTGATTACAATCATGATAACCAGTTAATAGGCTTGCGCGTGCTGGAGCAGAATAGTGGCAGCCATAGGCATACTCAAATGCTGTTCCTGTTTTAAATAATTTATCAATATTAGGCGTGGAAATATATTTTTGACCATAATGCGAAAGCATTCCTCTCCCCAAGTCGTCAGCATAGATTAGAAGAACGTTAGGCGATGATGTCTTTTCTTTGGCTGTAATAGGCGTCAGAGAACAGAGAAAACCGCATGTTAATACATATTTTGAGTGATTATTCATTGTTTATTCATTCTATCTGTTATTTCAAAAGGGCTTCTAACCGACACTCCCGACATTATTAAGTCAGTCAAATTAGGATAAATTCTATTCTTAAATGAACTCCAACTGCGGTGGTTCATATCTGTCCATGCTGCTTCTGACAAAGCTAATGCTCTAGGATAAGTCATATAATTTAATCTGTTGATATCTTTAATGGCTTCACCCCAAAGTGTTCCTGTAACACCCAATATATGTTTTTGCTGAGCTTGAGGCAAATTATAGCCCGGATCAAATGCATAAGCTTTTTCGAGAGTCAATATAGGCATTCCCCAATTATTATACTCTGGAAAATCTCCCTCATATTGAGGGTAGTCAAAATAGGTAAACTCCCCTGGAGCCATAATTAAAGAGTGTCCCGATTTTGATGTGAGATCAATACATTTAGGAGTAAGACCTCCCCTCCATGTCATTAGTGTAACATCTTTAGGATAAGCAAATAGGTATTTATTTGCAGGCATTCGGATGTTATCTAATTCACACCAAAGAACAGCTTTTTTCTCGTTCTTTTTTACAATATATAGCATTTTTGAGAAAAAATAGCTCATTAATTCTTTTTCTTGCTTGTAATTAAGTTCCTTCATTAGCTTTTGACACGATTTACACGCTCCCCAATTTTCTTTTATTGCAGCTTCGTCACCTCCTAGATGGATTGTTTTAGAGGGAAATATTTGTAAAATTTCTTTCAATATATCATCGTAAATTTGGTAAACTTTTTGATTACTTGCACAAAGCATTAAGTTCACTGTTTTACCAACAACTTTTATCATCGTATCAGTGTGTGTGCATCCTAATTCAGGATAGGCTGATAAAACGGCAACTGTATGCCCTGGAATATCTATTTCTGGAATAATTTCAATATTTCTATCTGCTGCATAAGTAATTAAATCTTTCATATCCTCTTGTGTATAGAATCCATTATCTGGACCATTCGCTCCTGCATCAGGATTTCGGAAAGCTCCTTTTTGAGTCAATAGAGGATGTTTTTTTATTTCAATACGCCATCCTTGATCATCAGTTAGGTGAAGCTGTAATATATTAAACTTAAACTTTGACATTTGATCAATATAAAACTTGACATCCTTCAAAGGAATAAAATGTCGCGCAGGATCTAACATTAATGCTCTATGATTATAGCGGGGCGAATCTGTAATTTTTATGGAGGAGATAATACCTTTTGATGTGTTTTGAATATCTCCAAGTAACAGTTGATCTAAAGTTTTGAGGCCATAAAATATGGCTCCTTCATCTTGTCCTTTGATGAGAATACATTTTTCGGTAATTTCTAAAACATAAGCATCTTGTTGCGTTATAGAAGAATCGGTAAGAAGCTTGATTATTGAGCTTTCTGTCGTTTTTGTGGTTGTAATTTTAATTGTATGCTGTACTCTTTTTGTTAAAACAGATTCTAATTCTGATAAGAGAAAAGTGTTATTTGTAAGATTTGTTTGTATGTAAATGTCATTAAAAAAAGAAAATGGTCTACCATCTTTACTCTCAATATGGTTGGGCATTGGTATTAAAGCTGATAGATGTTGTTGTGAGAATGCTTGAACTGAAGATATAGCCAAAAATAAAATGAAAAAATATTGGAACTTTGATAAAGATTCTTTTTTCATGACATAATAGTTGAGTAGATAAAGCATGCAGACAGGTATTATCCGCATGCTTTATCTGGTTATTGATATATTATTTATACAAAGGATTTTGTACTAATATTCCATTTGCTTTATCTATTTCAGATTGTGGCAGTGGCCAAAACTGGAATTGTGGCTTGAATACAGGTTGGAAACTTACATAGAAAGGATCCTTCAGGTTATTTAAGTCCTGTAAGGTATTCCATTGTTTCATGTGAAAATAATGTAATCCTTCAAATGCAGTTTCAACGCGCCATTCTTTTCGGATACGCATTCTCATTTCTTCTTTAGAAAGACCTGTAGGCAGATTAGGTTGTCCAACTCTTGTGCGAATTGCATTAACAGCGTCGTAGACTTTTTTCGTGGCTCCATTTACTTCATTTTCAGCCTCTGCAATCATGAGTAAAACATGGGCATATCTAATCAGCACAATATCTTGCTCCGAAATTGTAGAATATCCAGGTATAGATTTTGTTGGCTGAACCCATTTAAGCATGCTAAATCCTGTTAGAGTAGCATTTCCTGACAACTCAATTTTGTCAGGAAACTCTGGACTAGAAAACTGCAATACATTTGAATGCCAAATAGTCTCTCTCATTCTTTTATCTCGGTTTGCAAACAATTTTTCTCTTTCAGTAAATTGTTGATCAGACAATGCTCCATCTGTCGTGTTAACGAGAGATTCGTCTACAGGAATTGTTAATGGCGATTCTCCCCAAGCTAATCCATCGATGCATTCAAACTCGTCTACAAGATCGCGTAATACCATATTTGATTTCCAAGCACCAAAATACAGATCTATGCTGTTTGTGCGATTTGGAGCAAGGTATTTAACAGAAAACATAATCTCAGGAGAGGTTTGCTGCTTTGCTGAAATAAAGTTTTCGTTAAAGTTTTCAGCCAATGTATACCCTTGTATAGCTTCAAGAATAGGAATGACCTCTTTCATTTTATTTGGATCTGCATTTCCATTTTCATCATAGGCATTGAAAATCATCAATTTTGCTTTTAACACCTTTATTGCAGAAGGAGTCATACGTCCATCTAATTCTGCATCTGAATAAGAAACATCGGGCAACAGTCTTATCGCTTCATCAAAATCACTTATTATTTGCGTATAGATATCTGCACGACTTGCTTTGGGCTGATACATTGTTTCAAGCGTTAAAAGCTCTGTAACAAGTGGCACTTCTTTATAACAAAGGTATAACCAGTGATAGAAATAGCCCCTTAATGCCTTACACTGTCCTATAAAAAGATTACGATCTTCTTCTGTAATATCTCCTTCTGTGTAGTTTTCTAATTGAAATAGTACTTGATGAGTTCTGGCAATTCCCTTATAAGCAACTCTATAGACATCGTCAATAAAACCTCCAGAGTGAGGGGTGATATCTCCAAGTGCCATTGTTTTGGTTTTTCCATATGTACCCTCATCATGTTGGCATGCTGAGTTATTTGTTAGATTATCAAAACAGGATGTCATTTGTGAGTAGGCTCCAGCATCATAAAAGGAGGAGTAACAAGCGGTCATAGCGTAATCGAAATCTGCTTTTGATTTCCAGAAACTTGCCTGAGATGGATTTGCTGTAGGATCCTTTTGCAAAAATCCGTCACAAGAACTCAAGCTTAAGGTTGCAAGGCATATGCTTGCGATATATACTATTTTTTTCATTTCTAATTTGTTTATTTAAAATTCGACATTTACACCTAACGACATGATACGATTTTGTGGATATTGTGCTGCTACACCATCTCCAGAACGTTCAGGATCTAATCCATTGTATTTTGTAAATGTCAGCAGGTTATCTCCCGAAAAATATAACCGAAGTCTTTGAGCAGCAATTTTCTGTGCAATATGCTTCGGTAAAGTATAACCAATCGTCAAATTTTTAAGTCTAAAATAAGATGCATCTTGTAGATAGTAATCACTTGCTCGTGTATTTTTACTTCCACCCAAATCACTCCAGTATAATTTTGGATGCTTTGCATTATTCGGATTTTCGGGAGTCCACATGCCTTCAAGATAATCTCTCGTTGGTGCTGATCCTTGTAAAAATGGCTGTGCACCCCATTGACTTGTATAGTATTTTTTACCTTCTACACCTTGTCCAATTAAAGAAAGATCGAACCCTTTCCAGCTTGCACCAAGATTTACACTATACTCGAACGAAGCGAAACGTCCTGGCATAGTAATACGGTCGTCGTTGTCGATAATACCATCGTTATTTGCATCGCGATACTTCAAATCACCAGGTTGTGTACTGTCTGTAAATTGTGTTGGAGAATTATCAATCTCTTCTTGATTTGCAAATACACCTACACAGTCTAACATGTAGTATTCTGCGTATGGAAGTCCTTCACTAAGAATACTATAACCTGAAATTTCGTCGGAACCAAATTTAGCCAATTTATTTCTTACACGGTCAATATAGAAACCTACATTGTATTCAAAGCCTTTCATAGCTCCTTCTTGGATCATATCACGCCAGTTTAAAGAGAGTTCTAATCCTTGATTTTCGACCTCTCCACTGTTTACAGTAGGAGCATCTAAACCTAATAACCACGAAACTTGAGAAGACCTTAAAATATCAGTAGTATATTTTTTGTACCATCCTGCAGTCACATTAAGTTTGTTGAACAGTGTTAAATCAAGACCAATATCAGTCATTGTTGTTGTTTCCCATTTGATACTGTTATTTGCAAATACCGTTTGAATATAGGCTAACGATTCATCTTTATTATTAAAAGGATATGTATTAACACCTGCAATCATAGCTTGATAAGGGTATAGTCCAATATTCTGATTACCTAACTTACCCCAAGAAGCTCTAATTTTGGCATTCGTAAGCCAATTTAGATCAAGATCTTTAATAAATTGTTCTTCAGTAATCCTCCATGCACCTGAAAATGATGGAAATAACCCCCATCTACCCTCTTCTGCAATTCTCGAAGATCCGTCATAACGCATATTCGCTTCCACCAGGTACCGCTCTTTATAGTTGTAGTTAACACGTCCGAATAGAGACATTAACGCCCACTCTTCCATACCACCACCATTGTTCCAACCTGTTGTTCCTCC
>CAMRAP010000136.1 GCA_947039985.1 uncultured Odoribacter sp. | reverse complement strand
CCGCGACCCCAGGCGTGACAGGCCTGTATTCTAACCAACTGAACTACCACACCATATTTTGCATCAAATAACCGCTTGTTATTCTCTATTGCGATGCAAAGGTAAAACTTTTAAAAAAGAATCCAAATACTAGGAGTGTTTTTTTTAATTATTTGTTATTTATTTTCAACACGACCTTTATTTTATAATAAATAGCTGCTAATTCCCTTTATTAATTTGATTATATTTGCATAGTTTTTGAAATTTTCAACCATTAAAAAATTAAACCAATGAGACAGATTTTTCTAATATCTACTTTAATCTTGTTTTGCATGCTCCCTTCATGCACAGACAATACCAAAACTACTCTTGAATCCATTAACATCATTCCTAAGCCTCAACAAATAACTACAGGAGTTGGTAGTTTTAAAATAGGCAAGAAAGTATATTACACTCCCAAGAGCTGCTCCAATATGCAAATATGATGCGATTTTGGAACAGCCTCTTTTGTTCATTATGAATTTATTTCAGTTTCTCAACCATAGCTTTAGCTATAGCTTTGCATTGTTCTAGGTCAGTTGGTTTCATTGCACCCATCACTTCATTGGGTTCTGAGACCACTTCCCATTTTATTTTTTCTGCAAATGCTTTAAAGCGAGGGATTGCACCACCTCCCCACATTTTGTTTCCAAAATATCCGAGTACATGATTTTTTACTCCCATACATTCCAGCTCACAAAGTAAAGTTTCCATAGTAGGGAAGATACCCCCATTATATGCAGGGCTACCTAAAATGACTCCTTTGTAGCGGAAAATATCATTTATGATATAGGATGGATGAGTTTTTGAGGTATCGTGTATACGTATTTTTTTTATACCTTCAGCAGATAAAGCTCTTCCGATGGCATCTGCCATCTGCTCAGTATGCCCATACATACTACTAAAAGCAATAACTACTCCCTCTTCTGTTTCATATTTACTCCATTTATCATATTTATCAATGATTTTAGAGATATGACTCCGCCATATTGGTCCATGCGTAGAGCAAATCATTTCAAGGGTAAGACCACCCAATTTCTTTAAAGCACTCTGTGCAGGCACTCCGTATTTTCCAACAATATTGGAGTAATAACGACTAATCTCCTCTTCTAAATAATCTAAGTCTACTTGGTCATCAAAAATACCTCCATCCAATGTTCCAAAAGCTCCAAATATATCACCACTGAATAGTGTGTTATCTTTAGGCATATAGGTCACCATTGTTTCTGGCCAGTGTAGCATAGGAGTCATATAAAAGTTCAGACTACGCTTTCCTAAGCTTAAGCTACTGCCTTCTTTTACTTCGAGGAGATTATTACTGGGACCGTATAAATTTTGAAGCATCGTAAAGGTCTTGGAATTTCCTACGATAGTCAAGTCTGGATACAGGTAACGTAAATTCTTGATACTACCTGAGTGATCGGGTTCCATGTGATTAATAATCAGATAATCCACTTTACGTCCTTGTAGGATCTCTTTGAGATTATCAAGATAGTTGTCCATATGACTACGTTCAACCGTATCAATCAAGGCTACTTTTTCATCCACAATAACATACGAGTTGTATGCAACTCCTTTTGGCAAAGGCCAATAGTTTTCAAAAATATGTGTACGACGATCGTTAACTCCAATCCAATAAGTATCTTTTTTTATTTCTATAGCATTGTTCATATCAAAATTTATTCATTATATATACGAAGGCACAAATTTATAAAAAAAACTTGGCAATAGTGTAAGCATAAAATAAAACACACAGAAAACATAAAGCCTTCTGTGTGTTTGGTCTAAAATAAGGTAGAAATGTATTAAAGTCCTAGCTTCTTTTTAATATTCTTTGGAAGTGCATCTTTGTGAAGTAAGATAGAGGTTGTCTTGTAAGCAACGAAAGGATAAGATACATATAAATAGCCTTTATATGGTCCGTATTCTCCCCAAGAGTTTTTCACGATGAAATACTTGTTACCAATTTGATCCACTGCTTTACCTAAGATATGCATTCCATGATCGTCAGTGGTTTGCCAGTTGTTGAACTCTTTTTGACGTAGTTCTTGAGTGATTACCTTCTCTTTACCTGGTTTTTTGAATAACTCTGCATCTTGTTGAGCTTTAGGCATTTTAGTCCATTTAGCAATTTCAGCATCGCTCATCTCTTTGAAATCTACATCTGGAACCACTGCATAACCTGCTTTAAATCCCTTTTCAGAAACGTCTGAAGCCCATGCAATACCAAAGCCATTATCAACCGCATAGTCCATCACTTCCATCATTTCATCCATAGGAAGATTATAGGATAAATCACTTAACCAGTTGTCTGGTACTTCCACTGGAAATTGAGTGTAGAAAGGGTGGTGAGTAAATGATGTTAGACTGATATAGTCGTTCATGTCTAAATTACACGCATCGCTTGCAAAAGTTTCTGGCGTATATTCTTTACCTTTCCATGTGAATTCTTCAGGCTTCTCTCCTAAATAAGTATCCAATACAGCATCATATCCTTTTAACCAAGCAGTGCTTAATTTTTTATTAGGGTTTGTAATCACTGCATCAATATATCCTTTTAAAATAGCATCTAACTCTCCGTGTGCATGCACATCTTCGCCATAATTAAGACCTTTATATATTTCTAAAGGAACAATTCCGTAGTTTTTGATAGACCAAGTTACGTCTGTACACGCACCACCTTGCCCAAAATTTAACTTGCCATGCATACGAACATATTTTTCTGCCTTGCCATGATAAGTATTCCATACAACGTAAAGAGGAGCAAGACTGACTGAGTCTTTTCCCATACGCATGATTTCAGATTCTAAGAAAGAAATGGTTGACCATGACCAACAAGTTCCTGCACGATCTTGTGATTTTACGTTAGTGGTTGGAAGACGTTTTACGTCAGTAAATTTGTAACCTTCATCTTTTTTATCTTGTGCACACACAGCAATTGCTAAGCACAAGCCTAAGGTTAAAGCGGAAATTTTTTTCATAAGTTTATTCAATATATTATAATTATTAAAAATGTGTACACGTTTGCGAGCACCAAAGATAAATAATTGAGCATTGAAAATGTGATTTTACCCTTGTTTTTTTCTTAAAAGAGATTAATAAGCAATACAATAAAAGGATTCTTAGAATTTTAGTTGCGAAAAATAATAAAAAACCTCACTTTTGTTTCAGATAAAAAATAGCAGATGGAAAAGATTATTATAGCTTTAACGGAGACGTGTTTTGGGAAGCAAGCTGATAAGGTGGAATTATTGGCAGCATCAGGATCAGCCAGGAAATATTATCGCATCTTCGTAGAAAAATCGACCTATATAGGAGCTTATTATATGAGTGTAGAGGAAAATAATCTATTCATTGATTTCTCTAGGCATTTTTTAGAAAAAGGCTTGCGAGTACCTAAGATCCATATAGTTGCTGAGGATAAGTTATCGTATATACAAGAAGATTTAGGCAATGAGATGTTGCTAGATGTCATTGAAAAGGAGCGGAAAGGGGAGTTGTTAAGCGATCACCTGATGGAGTTATATAAAAAATCATTATCGGAACTATTGCGTTTCCAGCTATTGGGGCACGCAGGACTAGACTATTCACATTGTGTACCTCGTCCCACATTCGATAGAAGATGTATTTTATGGGATTTGAACTATTTTAAATATTGTTTTTTACGTTTAACAGGAGTGGATTTGTCGGAAGAAGCCTTGGAAAATGATTTTGAAGCCTTGACAGATCGATTGTGCAGGGTGGATAGCTCTGCATTTATGTTCCGAGATGTTCAGTCGCGAAATATAATGGTAAAAGAAGATGAGGTTTGGTTTATAGATTATCAAGGTGGGCGACAAGGTGCTTTGCAATATGATGTAGCTTCTTTGTTGTATGATGCTATTGTAGGAATGGCAGAGGTACAACGAGAGGAGTTATTGGATTATTATATCAGTGAATTACAACCATATCGTCCCATAAAAGTGGAAGATTTTAAATCAGATTACTACCATTTTGTCCTAATCCGTCTACTGCAAGCCATGGGGGCCTTTGGACTGCGTGGACTGTATGAGCGGAAGCAGCATTTTATCGATTCGATCCGTCCTGGATTACAAGGCATAGCACTCTTTTCGATAGTGGAAAATTAGAGGATGCATACCCTGAAATACAGAAGTTGATAAAAAATCTACAGCAAGAGTAGTTTTAAGTGTGTTGTGTTAGTTGGTTATTTTCTTGAAAACTTCCAGTAAAGAAAGGTATGTATTATTTTTGGCTGTTTCAATTTCGCTAATGGGCAACCAAAAAGCCTCTTCAATATCCTCCTCTTTTTGTGGGGAAGGGGTTTGATTCGCAGAGCAATGCATGGAAAACCAATAAGTCTTTTTTAGAAACCAACTGTTGTTGCGACAGTATATATGGAAAGTGTCTGTGAGTGGAGCATTGATTTGTAGCTCTTGTAAGCCACACTCTTCTTGTACTTCGCGAACGGCACATTCTTGAATACTTTCGTTGGATTCGACATGTCCTTTGGGGAGATCATACAGTCCAAAACGTTTGATAACTAATAGTTGATCTTCTTGGCGAACAACACCTCCAGCGGCTTTAACATAGGTAAAACAAGATTTAAAAATAGAGCATAACTCTTCTGTATCTTCACCGTATATAATGGCGATGATTTTATCTTCTATTTCCAATAACTTTTGGATGAATGTTTTGGTTGAATTAAAGTTGTTGTGTATCAGTCTATATGCTTCTCCTGTTAATAAATTCTTATCATCCGTAAGTAAAAAAACGCTGTCTTTAAAAAATACTTTATACATTTGTAGCTAGTTTATAATTAGAACTACAAAAATAGATAAAAAATGAATACAGTAGCAGAAAAAGTAGCATCCTTTTTATTGGATATTAAAGCAATCAAATTAGAGCCAATTACTCCATTTACCTGGGCATCAGGCTGGAAGTCACCCATCTATTGTGATAATCGCAAAACTTTGTCATATCCAGAGGTTCGTGATTATATTAAAGATCAATTTGCGGCATTGGTACGTGAGAAGTATAAAGATGTAGAGGTGATCGCAGGTGTCGCTACTGGAGCTATTGCACAAGGAGTTTTGG